>DATFXZ010000384.1:0-3487 GCA_035315305.1 Terriglobia bacterium
AGGTAAGAAGGCGCCGGTTGTTGAGGTCACCGGGACTCACAAATCCGGCAAGCACGTGCAAGTGGAGCTTTCGCTCGGCGAGTACAACAAAAATAACCGGCACGTCTATACCGGCATTATTCGGGACATCGCGACCCGCAAAGGTACCGATCGCCGTTTGGCCGCGCAATTTGCGGTGACGCGCGCGCTGGCGGAATCATCGAGTCTTGCGGAGGCCACGCCAAAGTTGCTGCAGTACGTTTGCGAGGCGCTGGATTGGGAGCTTGGTGAGCTGTGGGTGGTCAACTCGGAATCCAACACGCTCCACATCGAAGGCAGCTGGCATGTTCCCACGTACGAAGTCGAGGAATTCGAGAAGGCCGGCCGGAAAACGATTCTGTTCCCGGGGATTGATCTCGTCGGAAGGGTTCTCGCAAGCGGCGAATCCGTTTGGGTTGACAACGTCGTCGAGGACAAGAATTTTCCGCGTGCTCCGATTGCGGAGCGTGTCGGTCTCCACGGCGCGTTCGCGTTCCCAATTCGAGTCGGCGATTACGTCTCCTGCGTCATGGCGTTTTATAACCGTGAAGTCGTTCAGCCCGATGACGAAATGTTGCAGATGTTCGATGCCTTGGGCCGTCAGGTCGGCGACTTCATTAAACGAACGCGGGCAGAGGAAGAACGGGACAAGCTGCTGATCTATGAGCGAGTCGCTCGGTCTGAAGCCGAAACTAATGCGGAGAAGCTTGCATTTCTGGCAGAAGCCAGCACCGTGTTGGCATCGTCGCTCGATTACCATACCAATCTCATGACCGTGGCGAAGCTCGCCGTGAACCGACTTGCGGATTGGTGCGCGGTGGACGTTGTTGACGACGCCGAAGGCTTTCATCGAGTAGCGCTCGTCCACCGCGACCCGCAACGTTCCGATTGGGCGCGCGATTTTCAGAGAAAATTTTCAGCGAAGACCGCTGCGCCCCATGGTGTTGCGCACGTCATGCGTACGGGCAAGGCAAGAATCTATACCGACATTCCGGATTCGATGCTCATCGCCCTCGCCCAGGACGCAGAACATTTCAAAATTCTGCAAGAGCTCGGCCTTGCGTCCGCCATGGTTGTCCCGCTCATTGCCCGCGGACGGACTCTGGGTGCAATTACGTTCGCATCGGAAAATCCGGCACGACGATACACCGCACCCGATTTGGACTTCGCTGAAGAATTGGCGCGCCGCGCAGCTATCGGTATCGATAATGCGCGTTTGTATAGCGAGGTCCAGAATGCGCTGAAGGAAGTCCAATCGAAGACGGACGAGATCCAGCGCTTGAACAGCGAATTGGAGCAGCGCGTCAAAGAACGCACGGCGCAGCTCGAGATGATGGTCAAGGAGTTGGAAGCGTTCACTTACTCGATTTCCGACGATATGCGTGGACCGCTGCGCGCGATTGATGGATTCTCACGCGTTTTGATGGAAGAGTATCCCGACAAACTGGACACCGAAGGCAAGCGGCTCCTGAACATCATTCGCAGCAATTCCCGCAGCATGAGCGAACTCATCGACGGCCTTCTCACGTTTTCCCATCTGGGACGGCAGCATCTGGATCAAATCGACATCAACATGGAAGAGCTTGCCCACAGCGTATTCCAGGAAGTTCAGGCCGCGAACAAAGAGCGAAGTGTCCGGCTCGAGGTTCATAAACTACCGCCGGCGTTCGGCGATCGGAACATGATTCGACAGGTTTTCTATAACTTGATCTCGAACGCGTTCAAATTTACGCGTCCGAAGCAGGCCCCATCCATCGAAATCGGATTCCAGGAGAGTGGGAATCAAAACACGTATTTCGTTCGCGACAACGGCGTTGGCTTTGACATGCAATACAGCCCGAAATTATTCGGTGTTTTTCAACGGCTGCACAGCGTTGATGACTTCGAAGGAGCCGGAGTCGGTCTGGCATTGGTACAACGAATCGTACTTCGCCATGGAGGCAGAGTCTGGGGCGAAGGAAAGGTAAACGAGGGCGCCACATTCTTTTTCTCGCTTTCGAAGGCTTGATCGATGATCGACCCGGAGGCAGTGGATATACTGCTCGTCGAGGACAATCCGCACGACGCTGAATTAACGCAACGAGCGCTCAAGAAAACCGATTTGGCAGCGCGCGTCGCGATCGCGCGTGACGGCGCTGAGGCCCTCGAATACTTGTTGAGTAACCGGCCAAAGCCGCGAGTCGTATTCCTAGATCTGAAGTTGCCTAAAATCGATGGGGTTGAGGTGCTGCGTCGTATGCGAACGGACGACCGCACCAGGTCTATTCCTGTTGTCGTTCTGACATCATCGCAGGAAGAACGGGACATAACAGAGTGCTACAAACTAGGAGCAAATAGCTATGTTGTGAAACCTGTCGAGTTCGATAAGTTTTACAAGGCGGTTGGCGAACTCGCAATCTATTGGCTCGTACTGAACAAATCTCCGCTTTAGCGCGGAAGTGGATCTATGACGACACTTGAAGACATTGAGATCCTCCTGGTGGAGGACAACCCAAATGATGTTGAGTTGACGTTACGAGCCCTGCAGAAGCAGAACCTCGCCAGCAAGGTGTTCGTCGTTAAAGATGGCGCCGAGGCTCTGGATTTCATTTTCGCGATGGGCACGTTCTCGCATCGCAAGATCGAGCATCGTCCGAAGGTAATCCTGCTTGATTTGAAATTACCGAAGGTCGATGGCATTGAAGTATTGAGACGCATCAAGAGCGATGAGAGAACGAGACATACCCCCGTCGTGATGCTGACTTCATCCCAGGAAGAGCGTGACGTGTTGGTGACCTACAATCTCGGTGTGAACAGCTATATCGTGAAGCCCGTCGATTTCAGTCATTTTGTTCGCGCGGTTTCAGACTTGGGAGTCTACTGGGGGATTCTCAACAAGGTTCCCTATTGAATCGCCCCACGGCGCGAACAACGGCAGAAGCAGCATTCCCGGAATCGCAGCGATAATGCTGATCAGAAAAAACGCGGGCCATCCCACCTTCTCCGCGATCGATCCCGACGGCGACGCTATGACGTCCCTCCCCACCGCAATCAAACTGGACAGCAGTGCGTATTGCGTGGCGGAGAATCGTGGATTGCACAAGCTCATGATGAAACCGACCAAGGCGGCGGTTGCAAGTCCATAACAGACATTCTCGATAACGATTGCTACGACCATGACCACGTATTCCCTTCCAACGTAGGCGAGAACGAAATAAGCAAAATTGCTCGCAGCTTGAAGGATGCCGAAGACCCACAGGGACCGGTTGATACCGATGCGTGCAATCACGAGCCCGCCTGTCAGCACGCCCGCAATGGTTGCGAACAAGCCCACGCCACCCTGTATCACACCGATGTCCGTCTGGGTGAATCCGGCCTGAAGTAGAAATGGTGTCGTCATGTTGTTGATCATCGAGTCGCCGAGCCGGTACAGCAGAATGAACGCGAGAATCCACGTCCCCCGGACGGTACCCGACCGTGCGAAAAAGTC
>DATFXZ010000385.1:0-3564 GCA_035315305.1 Terriglobia bacterium
CACCTTGGTTCTCCAGCACGAGTGATTGTACTGGGCTCGGAGCGGGGGCAGGTGCAGGTGCCGGCGCTGGTTGCACCGTAATTACCTGAGGTGGAGAAGCCTGCGTTTCATTCTGCTGATACTCTTCGTAATCGTAATCAGAAAAATACGGCGAATAAAAATATGGCGGATAGAAGTATGGATAAAGCAGGGATCCGGGAAAGAATTGGCCGCGGTTGAAACCACCGAAACCGAAACCGATTCTTGCACGTTGGAAACCGGCTCTTGGACCAAACCGCGAAGAAATGCGTGCCTGACCAAATGGAGCGGATACACCCATGCGGCGCATCTGCGCGGGTGCCTCGGATGCAAAGACAGCCGCAGCAAATACGACAATCCTTACAGCAATCGGGAATCGAACCTTCATAGTGAAATTCTCGCGTATCTGATTCCAGTATGCGTCACTGAGAATTGTATTTGGAATTCATTTTCTTACTAAAACAGATGTCTACTTCCACTCGCCTTGCAGCGTAAAGGCAGCCCAGTAATATGGCGCGTCCCAACCTTTGGTTTTCCACATGGCCATCTGAGCGGACCTGAGTGCGGCTGCCGGTGTCTCGTGGCGGACAAGCATTGCCTCATAGAACGGTCTCGTGAAAGCCGCATTAATCCCTCGCCTTTGATCTCCTGTCCCAGCGCCGTCCGGCACGCACTAAGCACTACTAGATCTGCATTGAGCCGCAGGTTATAAATGTCGTACAGCCTAAGAAAACCATCCTGCCCGCGACCGGCGCGGTCGACCAGCGAGAGCACGATGCCCGAAAGTTCCGGACGTTCGTCATCGATAAGGCTGTGCGTCGCGAAGTGCAAAATGCGAAATCGCGCGAGATCGGCGTTTAGCACAGCGTCACGATTGGCATCGAAATCGAACGCCGTTACGGCACCGTGTGCCGGAATCAGGTTCGCAATCTGTTCCGCTTCGGTGCGGCTGAATCGCAGCCTCAGGAAACGCTCTATGTTGCCTTCGGCGGCCGAGTGGATGCGGTCCGTGACGCCAGGGCCCCTCTGTGCAACGGCAACGACTGGACGTTGGCTTACTCTGGCGTCATTCGCGCTGTAAACGGGGTCGGCGACAGCAAACAGAGTCTTCCCGGCGGGCTCCCGGCCGGCAGTTTCCTGCCGCAGCACCGCCACAACGGATGCCGAAGGGGCAGTAACCACTTCGTGGTCCACCATGAGTGGCGCCTGCTTGCCCGGTTCAGGCAAGGCGGCGAACGGCAAGTACTGCAGAACACCTTCCGCCACGATCAGTAGTCGTTTGCCTTTGATCTTCTCAGCGGCCGGCCCAAGCAGCAACTCGCTTACGCGCGCCGCGGCCATGTAATAATTTTGATCCGATTGTCGCACGCGATCGGCTCTGGCCGCCGGTGTCTCCCCACGCGGAGCAAGATTGCGCGCCGTAAGTAATTCGTAGACACGCCTGGCCGCGGTTTCGATTTCGGCGCGCGGCGGCAGCTCAAAGCTACTCATCGAGGAAGAAGTCACGGCCCATAGGAAGCTCTTTTTCGATCCCAGTTCGTATTCCAGCAGCACAGTGTCTTTGTCCAGGACCTTGCTTTGAATCTCATCCAAGTTCAACGTAACGGGCTGCGTCAGGGCTGCGTATTGCGGGCTGGTCTCACGAATCTGACTTTGTGCTTGTTCGAGGGCAGTAGCCAGATTGTCCAACTCTCTGGCGGAGGCTGTCTCTTCCTCTGCGGAGTGTTTCCTGTTCAACAGTTGCGTATGACGATCCGCCTTGTCTGCGATGATGCGCTGCAGTTCGTGCTCACGGCCCAGAAGCGCCGTGTCTACTCCGCGCCGAATTTCCACGCCGGATTCGCCCAGCACCTCCAGCAGAGAGCGTGCACGTCCTCTTTCAGCGGTGCGAAATGCTGCCGCATCAAAGCCGCTCGCCGGTGTGTCGGCGTGCAGGCGCTGTAGAATCTCGATATTCAACTCCTGAACATCTCGAGCGGATGCGACTAGTGAAGCCCGGAGATTCGGGCTTACTACTCGCAACCGCAACGACTCAAACGCAGCGAGCGCTTCCTCTGCTAATCGATGCGCGGCCTCGAGGCTGCCGCGATCAAAATCCAGCCTTGCCAGTTCTGCCAGCACGGATGCTTCGGCATTCTGATCGTGTATCTCGCGACTGATGTTCAGGGCTTCGTCAAGTGATGGCCGGCTCTTGTCGTAATCTCCGGTATTGCGGCTGAGCGCGCCGAGGCCGCGCAGCGCACGGACGAGTTTAGGACGATTTGCGGCGATCCTAAGAATCGCCAGCGCATGCTCGAAGTGGTCGCGAGCCTTTTGCGTGTCGCCGAGCTTTACATAGGCTTCGCCGAGATTCGTCAGTGAGGTGGCTTCACCATCGGGGTCATTCGTCTCACGGCGAAGCGCCAGCGCCTGTGTATGAAGTTCGATCGCTTTTCGATAGTCCGCAAGCTCGGCATGAATGTTTGCGATATTGTTGAGCGCGACGGCAATCCGGCGAGGATCCTTGATAGCGCGGGACAGTTCGAGCGATTCCTGGTACGCACTGAGGGCATGGCGGCGATCTCCCAACATCGCGTATACCCAACCAATGTTGTTCAGGTTGACGGCCATGTTCCATCGGCTGTCGTTCGAGCGGTTGATCTCGAGCGCCGCAACGTATGCATCGAGCGCTTTCTGATACTCTGCGAGTCCCGAGTATGCCGATCCGATGTTATTTTGCGTAAGTGCCTCGGCGGCGCGATCTCCCAATTCCCGCCTGAGCGCAAGCCCGTACTGATGGCTCTCGAGGGAGAGTTGGTAGTCTCCCAGGTTGTCGTATAACGCGCCGACATTGCTGGCAACCTGAGCGAGCGTCCGACGGTCCTGGAGCGGGCGAAGAATTCGCATCGACTCATCAAACAGCTCCAGCGCTTTGCGTTTTTCCCCCATCCCGAAATACGCCACACCCAGGTTATTGAGAGTCTGTCCCTGTCCAACGCGATCGCCTGAGGCTTGCAACAACGGCAGCGCTTGCATGTAATAGTCGATCGCTGCCTTCTTTTCGCTGAAATTGTTATGTACTTCGCCGATGCAATCGAGGACCCGGCCGATGAGCTGGTCATTGCCTGCAGCTCGCGCGAGCGGCAAGGCCTCAGTGGCGTTCGAGAGAGCCTTCTCCCGGTCACCGAGCTCGATGTAGACGAAGGCGATCGTATACAGCGTTCGTGCCTCCTCTGCCGGATCATTAGCGGCGTGCCATTGTAGTCGGGCAGCTTCAAAATGCCGGATAGCCTGCAGCATCGCTTCGCGCGTGCCCCGTCGGTTCGCGGCCGTCGCCAACGCGACTTCGCGGGCAGCTGCAATCCGAGTCCTCTGTCGGTTCGTTTCAAGGCTCACGACGTCGAGCGTGATCTCGTAGCTGCCGGCCGGAGCATGCGCTTCCGATGCGGTTACGCGCAAACGGTGCTTGCCTGAGGCAGCGGCGATCAACTCAACATCTTCGGTTTCTCCGATCGAGTTATTGTCGAGGGCGAACAGCTGTTTCCCGGCAGGATCGAAGACCGTCAC
>DATFXZ010000386.1:0-6965 GCA_035315305.1 Terriglobia bacterium
GACGCGCTTTGGGACGATTACCGTGACTTAGCTGTGAAACACGGACTACGGGCATGCTGGTCCACCCCAATCTTGTTGCACACCGGGCAAGTATCGGGCACGTTCGCTATGTACTATCGCGTGCCCCGGGAACCCAGCCCGGAAGAACAGCGGCTGACGCAGACAGCAACGCACATTGCCAGCATCGCGATCGAGAGGCAGCGGGCTGAACAAGCCCTCCGAGAAAGCGAAGAGCGCAGTCGGGCTATCCTGCGGGCTATCCCCGATTCGATTTTCTTGCTGGATTCCGATTACATATACCTGGATTGCCAGCCAGGAAGCTTTTGCCAAGCGAAAATTCCACAGGACAAATTAGTCGGCAAGAACATGCGTGACGTTTTGCCGCCTGAGCTTGCCGATAAATTCGTGCGCTCTTTTCAAGACGTATCCAAATCGGCCGAGCCCCAACTTGTTGAGTACGGCAGTCGCGTCAACGGACAAATGCGATATTCGGAAGCGCGGGTCGTTTTCACAAGTGACAGGAAATTCTTAGTAGTCGTGCGTGATATCACCGAGCGCAAGCTCGCGGAAGAAGCCCTGCGCAAGCGAGAGAAGGAACTAAGCCGCAGTCACGCTAAAATCCGGGAATTGGCCGGGAAACTGATGTCCGCCCAGGAAGAAGAACGTCGCCGCATTTCTCGCGAGCTTCACGACGATCTAAACCAGAAAGTGGCTGCGCTTTCAATCATGATCAGTACCATCACGCACCAGCTGGCGCTCGAAGAGTCTTTGAGGAATCAGCTGGAGATGGTCCATACGTACTCGGTCGAGATCGCAGACGGCATACATCGGCTCTCGCATGAGCTTCACCCCGCGGTTCTCGAACATGTCGGTCTCCCAGCCGCCCTTAGGGCATATGTCGCAGAGTTTAGCCGTCTCGAAAAGATCCGGGTTGAGTTGAGGGTGTCAGAAGCTGCGGGGGCCATTCCGCATGATGCTGCGGTGTGTCTATATCGAATCGCTCAAGAGTCTTTGCGAAACATCGTCAAGCACTCGGGAGTGGATCACGCGGAAATGACGCTCACAATGGATGAGCGAGCAGTCTGTTTACATGTCGTCGACTCCGGTTCGGGTTTCGATTTGAGCTCTGCGCGCAACGATGGAGGACTGGGTCTCGCGAGCATGGAGGAGCGCATCCGTCTCGTCCAAGGCAGCTTCAGGATTTCGACAGAGCCTGGGGGTGGATCGAAACTCCTGGCAACGATTCCGCTGCGAAAATAGTGGGCGGCTTGGTAGGCAATTCCTTTGTGCACCAAGACTCAAAGGTTTATCGTCCCGCCTTTTGTTTTTCCTCCTGCACCGACTTCGCCGCGTTTTCCTGAGCCTGCTTGACCCATTGCGTAAATGTGGCTGGATCCACGAAGGGATGCGGGTCACCAGGCTTACGCGATTTCAGCTTCAAGCCGCGTTCGAGCACTCCGCCGCCGGGATATCCGTCATCGCCGGCCCAGCTATGGATCTGCAGGTTCACCTGCACACCTTGTATTTGGGCGACTCTGTTCGCGCTTTGTAGCGACTCTTCCGCATCGGCAAGACCGCCTCGATACCCTGCGCCGCCCCACACAATTGCTTTATAGGGCTTGCCGCTGTCATAGACAGTGATGCCTTCGGTAGTGAGCACTCCCGGCGTGTGACCGGGCGTTTTGTGGAACTTGAACGTCTGACCACCCAAGCTCAACGTATCGCCTTCCTTCACGACCATGTCCCTCTTCGGCACTCGCGGAGGCGCTGCACCACCTCGACCTGCACGGCTGCCCGCCTCCTCAATCATCTTCCAGTCTTCTTCAATGGCGACGACTCGCGCACCCGAGACTTCCTGAATCTTGGCTGCACCACCGAAATGGTCAAGATGTCCGTGACTCAAAATAATGTATTTGATGGTTTTCGGATCGACGCCGACCTTCCGGATATTGCCGATGACATAGTCGACGTAAGGTTCTTGAGCGGAATCGAAGAGAATGCTGCCTTCAGGCGTCGTCAACAGCCAGACCGAGACATAGCCGGGTCCGACATAATAAAGATTATCGAAAACCTTGAACGGTTCGATCTTCTGGAACTCAACGTCATTGGCACGAGTGACCCGATAGGTTTTGCTCAGCGGTTCTGACGGCGTCTGGCGAATCAAAAGCATCGCCGCCAAGAATACAAACGTTCTCATGTGTTCCTTTCGTAAACTGACCCCATTCCCTCAGAACTCGAGCCGTAGCGCGAACTGGATCTGGCGTTCGCGGTTCGCTGTTTCGGTAATGGCTCCGGCCGATCCGGCGTACTTCGTTGGGTCGGAGGTATCGAATACCACATTCCCCGCAATCGGACTGTTAAAGTTCGCGTGGTTCAGAACGTTGAAAACCTCTGCCCTGAACTGCAAATTCAATTTTTCCTTTAGCGGAATGCGCTTGAATAACGATGTATCGAGATTGTAGAACCCCGGTCCCGTAAACCTGCCGCGCGACACGTTACCGAAGGTACCTGTGGGCGGCAGCAGGAATGCATTGGGATCAAAATATCGGCCGGTCTTCTTGAACCCGTCCACGCCCAGAATCACGTTTCCCTTGAAGTCTGGGTTCATTAGGGGAACGTCGGGAATGCGGGAATCGCCGTTTCCCGTCTGATTGACGCCAACAACCGGCGTTAATGGAAAGCCGCTTTGGGCGTTGAAGATGCCGTTCCATTGCCAGTTGCCGACCAGCTTGTCCACGAATCCCGTCGCGCCGCTTCCGAAAGCGCGACCGTTACCGAACGGCAGCTGGTAACTGAAGTTCGCATTGAACTGGTGCTTCAAGCTGTAAGATCCGATTCCTCGGCTTAGCTTCGGATTGTAAGGGTTCCGGAGCGTTGATAATTCATTGTCGGCGGAAGGACCCAGGATAGCGGAATTGATATCCATGATCTTCCCCCAAGTGTAGTTCGTCTTGAAACTCAATCCGCCTCGCGCACGCTTCGTTAGAGAGACGTTCGCTGCGTGGTAGCTGGCGGTGCCCATATACATCCAGGTATTGGTGCTGCCGATAAAGGGATTCGGACGCGCCGCTCCTGCGGGGATGTACTCCGTTCCTTGAGGTACGGTGACGCGGAACCGGACCGCACGCGTTCCGCCACTGAGGCATCCCGCGGGGTTGTCGCAAATCACCGGCTTAATGGTATTCACATCCATCGAAGTGGAGAGGTGATAGGACTGGTGCCCGACGTATCCGACTTGCACCGCGATGTCTGACGTAATCGACCGTTCAATTTCCAGCGTCCATTGTTGGATTGTAGGGGTGTGCAACGTCGGGTCCAGACCGCCGACTGTATAGATCGCACAAGCCGGCTCCTTCAGCGGAGAATCCGCGCTGCAACTGGGCGGTGGCGCCGTGGAACCGGCTAGCGGAATGATTGAAAGCAGCGGCCTGCCTGTAATTAACAACCGCGCGTTGTAGGGTTGGTTTGCATTGAGCCTGTGCGCGAGATTGTCCTGGAGATCGTTGTGAATTCCAAACGCGGCCCGCACGGACCATGTTCCCTTACCGCTCGGGTCCCAGGCTACCCCGACTCGTGGCTGCAGCAGTGCTTTAGCGTAATTCTTCACGAACGGGGAGCGTCCAATTTGCGGGTTGGTCTGTAGGATTCCATTCGCATCGAATAGGTAATTCGAGGCGCGGTTGTTCACTTCATTCCAGCCGTTCGTCATTTCGTTCCGCAATCCCAGGCGCACTGTGAGATTGGGTCTCAGCTTGATTTCATCCTGGAAGTACATAGCAGCTTCATTCGAAGTGAAGGTCAACGGCTGCGGATTCACCCCTGCCAGAAACTGCGTCGGCTGATCCTGAAGAAATTCCAGCAAGCCGTTATAGCTGGCAGTGCCTGCATTATTCTGCGCTGAGGAGAATGCGATTTGGCGGACCCGCATGAACCACGCGCCCACGCTCAAGCTGTGGTTCCCGCGCGTGATGCGCAGATCATCGGATAAGCTGTAGTTGCGTCGCTGATTGTAGTGAAGGTTCTGACCTGCGGGCGGCGCGATGGAAGTCGGAGTGTTCGTCGTCGCGGCACCTCCAAAAACGAACGCGCCGGGAGCGCCTTTGCCCTCGCCGGTCATCATCAGCAAGCTCTGGGGAAACGCTTCGAGGGGTACTTGCCGGTTCTGTCCTCGCGCATGCGAGACCCCGAACATCGCCGTATTCAGGATAGTCGGAGAGAAAATGTGCGTGTTCTGCGCGCTGAGTGTATACAGAACTCGCCGATCGTTGCTTACGAAAATGGGATCGTCCGCTGGGACGTTTCGCAGCCCCTGCGACTCGGTGAGATTCATCGAGAAGGAATCTCTCGGCGATAGATTGTAGTCATAACGGAGCAGGCCGAAATCTTCTTTCACCTTCCGCGATGGATTGCTGTTTGCGTATGCAAGACCGGTAGGCAAGCCTTTTGTGTCGAGTATCTCGGCGCCATTCGGCTCCGGCCAGTACTTGAAGAACGGCAGCATGCCCCGCTGGAGATTCGCCACTTCGACATACTGCCCGGATGCGTTCGGCAGTAGTCCCTGACGGGCTTGCAGGCTGGGCACGATGGCTACGCTCGTTACCGCCAGTCGCTCCCGATATCCTTCATAGTTTCCGAACACAAACATCTTGTCTTTGATGATGGGACCTCCAAGCGATCCGCCAAACTGGTTCCGCTTGAACGGCGCGGCATCGGCCTTTCCGTCTCCATCACGGTCCGTACGGTCGAAGAAGTTCCGGGCGTCCAATGCGCTATTGCGTAGGTACTCGAAGACGGCTCCATGCCATTGGTTCGTGCCTGAAGTAGTCACAACGGTAATCTGTCCGCCGGCGCGTTTGCCATATTCCGCGCCATAGGTGTATCCGAGAACGTTGTATTCCCTCACTGCGTCGACGCCGAGCAACTGCAGGCTGGCGCCTTGCGGCGCTATGTATTGCCCGGTCGCGTTGTCGCCGACATAGTCCACGCCGTTCATTGTGAAGCGGTTGGTTTCTGTGCGCTTGCCGCCTACCGAGAACGACGATCCGCCGGAATGGATGTTGTTATTCACCGTGCCCGTGTTGAGCGTCAAAAGCTGTTCAAAGCTGCGACCGTTGAGCGGCATATCTTTGATCTGGCCTTCGTTGATCAAGCCGGCGGTAGAACTCAGCGTCGTATTTACCAGTGGTGCCTCCTCTATCACTGTCACGTTCTCGGCGCCGCCTCCTACCTCCAACGTTAGATTCACTATCGCTTCCTGGCCTACGGCCAGATTGATCCCGCGCCGCACTTGCGGCTTGAAACCCGGTAAATCCGTGGCTAGCTCATACGGTCCGACCGGTAAGAGTTGGATAGCGTAACCACCCGTCTCGCTGGTCACGCTCGCGCGAGTCAGCCCGCTCTCGATATGCTTGACGGTGATGGTTACTCCCGGCACCACGGCTCCCGTGGTGTCGCGCACGTACCCCGAGATTGCCGCAGAAAAACCTTGCGCAAATACCAAGCCACTCGCCAATACGATCAACATCACGATGCCGATCAGCGGCGTCGCCGTCCAGGTGACACTTCTCCCCATTCTGTTGCCCATACCTCCGCCTTTCTTTTTAGTTGTGACTGAGTTCGCCGGAATCGCGTAGATTCCGGCTGCTCGACAGATTTCTAGCGCTCGAAAATACATTCCGCCCGCCCTGGCTAAGAAAAATGCCGCGTGTCAGATATTGGGAAAAGTTGTTTCTTTATAGTTTCTTTATAATTGTTCCGAAGGCTACGCTCGTTTTCCGAACGCGTCAAGAAATTCGGGGTCAGACGTCTAAATCACCTTTTTTGACATCGCCGATTTTTTCTAAATAATTAAGGACTCAGAAATCGCCCGAGGACAGCATGAAGAAAGCTATCGCTGCGATACTCCTGACGTGGGTGACGGCTGCGCCGTCGCAGGACCAGCAGACTCAGCAGGTCTGGAGCGGGAGAGTTTCCGACAGCATGTGCGGCGCTTCGCACCAGATGAAGGCAGCAGCCGGCAAGATGTCGGAGCGTGAATGCCTGTTCGAATGCATCAAAGCACTTGCAAAGTACGTGCTTGTCGACGATAAACAACAAGTCATCGCCATTGCCAATCAAGATCTCGGTGGACTTCCGTTGTATGCGGGCCGTCCCGTGAGAATTACGGGCACACTCAAAGACGGCGCGATCCTGGCAACAAAGATCGAAGCTATTCCCGCACACTTGCATCTTGGCCACCTCATGACGAACTGGAGGGACACGCCAAGTAATGCCGGATTTTTAATTGCGGCAATTTCCGATGGTAAGGTCGCAGCGATTCACGGAGAATTGGCCGCAAAGAGTGCGCCTGATCTCGACACGATGAAACTTCACGCGACCCATGTTCTGAATGCACTAGATTCGAGCCTTGAACCAAAAGGTCCTGGCTCCGGCTACGGCGTCAAGAAGGCAGTAAGCGGCGCCGTGCAGCACCTCGAACTTGCTGTGCAGGCCGAGGGCGTAACCGCGAATATCAAAACCCGCGCCGCCCAGGTGTCGACGGCGCTGAATAGCGTGCTGCAATCGACGGATCAGGCCGTGAACATGGCGCAGAAAATCCGGCAATCTACATCTGCTTCCGAGGCCGCCGCACTCGTAAATGATCTCGCCGCGCTGACGAAGGACATCAGCGAACGCGGCCTGCAGCAGGCCAAGGCTTCCATGGACTTGATGATGAAAGATGAAGGCTTGGAGAACGCACCGAGATGAAGGGATTTAGCAAATCTATTTTGTGTTTTTTGTGCCTCTTTGCGGCTATTCCGCATCTCCACGCGCAATCGTCTCCACGAGCTGTCATTGATAAGTACTGCGTCACCTGCCATAACGAGCGGCTGAAGACAGCGGGTCTTATGCTCGACAAAGCGGACGTCGACCATGTCGGCTCCAGCCCGGAGATTTGGGAAAAAGTGCTGCGAAAACTGCGCGCG
>DATFXZ010000387.1:0-15445 GCA_035315305.1 Terriglobia bacterium
CCGCCAGGTCCTCGTGCCAAACGTGGTTGAGCACACGATCGATATCCGGCTTCAATTTGCGGTAGACACTTGAGCGTTCCAGTTCTTGCACAGTTTCAAAGCGAGCAAGCTCTTGCAGGTAGGGCCGGAGTGTTTGCTCAAATGCCAGCGGTACGAACATCCAGAGGCAGTATAACCTCAGTCCGCCAAAGCCGTCCGGACCACGATGGTACAATTGCCCGCCGTCCCACAGGAGGCAGAGAAGAGTGGCGGAATTTTGTGGGAGATGAGTTGCCGTACACGCCTGTGTGTCCGGCGTTACGCCATCCAAAGATTGAGGATACTAGTTCGGGGTCTTCTCTTTGCCGCCGCCGAACAGACCACCTAAGACCTTACCGACTCCTTGAAAGACCTTGTTGACTCCTTTGCCGACTTCCTTTGCCGGTTCGGCCACGGTCTTCTCGATAACATCCGAGATCTTCACACCATGCAGTGAGCAGGACGTTGTGGGTGCAGTTCCGGCGATGAAGGCTTCTTCAAATGTATTCACACATGCATCGTTGGCAAGTTCGAAGCTTTCCGCATCGATCTTGGCGAACTCGATGCCGGAAGGGGCATCAAATTGCACCTGGTCGGGATTTCGTGGTGGATACAGTTGTGTGGCTTTCATCATGAACTCAGTCCAGATGGGCAAGGCCGAACGAGCGCCTTCAAGATTAAGGTCGCGATTGTCATCGTATCCAACCCACGCAATGACCAGGAAGTCTTTCGTGTAACCCGCAAACCAACCATCGCGCGAGGTTCCCGTTTTACCGGCAGCGGGCAGAGTGAAGCCCCGGCTGCGAACACCGGCGCCGGTGCCGTAATTGACGACGCCTTCCATCAGATATGTCATCAGAAACGCCAATTCCGGACGCAGAACCTCTTCAGGCTCGTAAGTGTATCGTTTGTTAACAGAGCCATCGCCGGAAGTGACGCGAACCAAGGCGTGAGGTTGGAGGCGTCGCCCTTCGTTCGCAAATGCAGTGTATGCGCCGGCCATTTCAATGGGTGTCACTTCGAAAGCGCCGAGAGCAACCGAAGGATAACCTTTTATCTTTGCATTCAGGCCAAGCCGCCTGGCCATCGTGGCAACGCGGCTATAGCCAATGCGTTCCGCCAGCTTGATGGTTGGCACATTCAGCGAGTTTTGCAACGCCGTTCGGAGAGTGACCGTGCCTCGATACTGCTGATGGTAGTTGTTGGGTTCGTATATCTTCCCATTGTCATACACGAATGTTGTCGGTTCATCCGTCAACGTGGTGATCGCAGTAATCGGCCAGCTGTTGTCGGATGACTGGGCTTGCGGAGCGTCCGCGGTGTCGGATGGTGTAACGGTTGCGCCGGCGTTTTCCGGTTTGGACGGATCAAATGCCGTCTCCAAAGCTGCGGCGTACACAATCGGTTTGAAAATCGATCCCGGCTGACGCGAGGCCTGCACGATACGATTCAACTGGCTCGCGGCATAATCGCTTCCACCAACCATCGCTTTGATTTCACCCGTGTGTGGATCCAAAGCGATCATTGCCGCCTGAGGACCAGGTAGATTGTCCGTCGTCTTCTGCCGCTTATTGCGAGCATCGATCTGCTCATTGACGAAGTTCAAACCGTTATGCACCGCTTCAACCGCGATCTTTTGCAGAGCAGGATCGAGTGACGTATATACACGAAGGTTGCTGTTCGTGATCTCTTCTTCGCTGAAACTTTTGAGCAATTCCTCACGAATGTAATCGACAAGATAGGGAGCATCGCTCGCGTCGATCTTCAGAGGAATGACTTTGACTTCCGCGGTCTTCGCATCTTCATACTGTTTTTCGTTGATCGATCCCATGGACCGCATCGCCAACAAAATGGCATTACGCCTTTTCTTTACTTCCTCGGGATGCTTGACGGGTGAGTACTTGCCGTTTGGTCCGGGAATGATGGCTGCCAATGCGGCCGCCTCCGGCAGCGTCAACGACGACAAGTCTTTCCCGAAATACGCTGTGGCCGCTTCGCCGAATCCATTGATGCTGAAAGACCCGCGCTGGCCCATGTAGGTTTCGTTGGCGTACAGCGTGAGGATCTGCTGCTTCGTCAGCCGCTGTTCCAAAAGGAATGATATGAAGATTTCGGTGATCTTACGTTTGTACGATCGCTCCGACCGGCCGTTAACGGTCAAAAAGAAATTGCGAGCGAGCTGTTGCGTGATAGTGCTGGTGCCGCCAACGCGTTCCGAATCGCGAACACTATGGACTACCGCACCGACCAGACGCACAGGATCGATTCCCCAGTGCGTGAAGAAATGCTGATCCTCAGCGGCAATCAGTGCGTCGATGAAAACTTTGGGCAGATCGTTGTACTCAACGAGACGGCGTTTCTCACGCGTTTGGTCGTAGAGGTTCGTGACCAGCTCGGCAGGCAGCCACGCTTCAGGGGTGTCGCCTCCCTTGGGCTTTGCCACCTTAGCCAGTGTCGTCTTTGCGAATTCCAGACGAAGCGCATCACCTTCTTTAGGCCTGACGGCGATCGTATTGCCTTTGACTTCGTATTCACCATCATCCGAACCGCCCTTCTGAGCGGATTCGAATCCCGCGCGCTGAAGCCGCGCAATTACTTCGTCCGGCGAAAGCTTTTGGCCTGGATAAACACGAAACGGAGCGGCGTAAATTTGGGCCGTGTTTTTGAAGATTTCACCGCTGAGCTTACGGTCGATAATCCTCGAATAGTAGTTGTAGTAATAGAGCACGAACGCAGAAGTCCCAATGAAAAAGAAGAGGAAGATCGAAAGAAGGACTTTGAATAGGGGGGAACGGAAAAAGTTCGTGACCTTTTCCCTCTTCGAAGGCTTTGGTTTCTGCGGCTTACGTTCAGCCATGCAGGCAGTATAGCATTGCGCCAAGAATGGAACGGTTGCTTAAATACCTAAATTCAAGCGGGCAGTTCGCGACCCCTTAAGATCCGACTATGCTCAATTCCGAATTCTCAATTCCTATCCGAAAGGCCGTCATTGTTCATAGCAGCTGCCCCCTTCCAGATTAGTTTCCCCTCAAGCTCTGTTCCCATCCGGTGATCATGTCTTCGTATCGAACACGGATATTGGGGTCTTTCACCTGGGTGAGGTTGGTGCGCATGTTCGCAATGGCACCGCGCAAAGAGGACCGAAGCATTTGCATTCCTACTTGAAGATCGGAAGCGACATTTGGGTGAATGATCGACCTCAATTGCTCGAGCACGCGCAGCGCTTCGGCAGCGCAATTGGCAGTACGGGATGGAATGTCGGTCGCGCGAATTAGTCCGTCCTGGATTGCCCCATCGCGTTGCGGCGAATTCTTGGGCAATTTGTATGCAGCCATAACGCGACCGTAGGCTTCAGCATCCGCATCAATCAATTCGAGGAGCGTTGATGTGTAAGGCGCTAGCCGGTCAAGCGCGTCAGCGTACCGGTCCGCGTGGTGCGCATAGTTTTTTTTCTCTTTCGTTATACGGAGCGCCATCTGTCCCAATGCCGCTCCAACCGCGCCGGCGAGCGCAGCTACACTTCCGCCACCTGGAGCTGGTTCGGCTGAAGCAACTCGTTCTACAAACGCCCGGATCGTTTCGTTTCCGAAGCCGCTACCTTGGATCTGAGCTGCCGAGATTGCTTCTTCAAGCCGATTCTCGAGAATCATTTCAGGCCTGAAATTTTCGATTCGCAGGAAGAACTCAGCGGATTTATGAAGCGCCTTATGCGGAATCAGCCCGACGATTTCGCTGCTGCCGACGGTGACTCCATAGCGCTCCGCCTCGCGCCGGACTGTTTCGAAGACGAGTTCCATCGACGTTTGTTCGAAGTCGGTCAAGTTCATCGAGACCTGTGCCTGATTACGATCTCGGAGCAGAACCCCCATGGCTTTGACGTACCGAAACCCGCCGCTTGAAAATCGAATGCGCTTTGCGATGTATTTCGCGATGCCGAGGTTCGCGGTATTCAAGTTGATGTTGTACGCGATGAGCGGCTTTCGAGCACCGACCACAGTAGCGCCGGCAGTTGGATGAAGGCGCGGCTCGCCGAAGTCCGGTTTGCGGTCGGGATTGGTCGCGATTTCATCGCGCAAACCTTCGAATTGACCGCGCCGGATATTTTCGAGATTCGTGCGTTCCGGCCTTGTAGCTGCGGCCTCGTACAGGTAGACAGGGACTTTGCAGCGACGTGCGATTTCGTGCCCGGTGTGTTTTGCGATTTCTACACATTCGGCGAGCGACACGCCGCGGATCGGTACGAACGGAATAACGTCAGCGGCTCCAATACGTGGATGCTCCCCTCGATGCTGCGTTAGATCGATGCGCCGTGTGGCCTCTTCAACAGCGCGAACAGCGGCCTCGCCAATGGATTCGGGCGATCCCGCAATGGTAATAACCGCCCGGTTATGGTCCGCATCCATTTCCCGGCCCAAAAGGTAAACGCTGCCAGCGGATAGGATGGTCTCCACAATCGCATCGATTACCTCAGGCCGGCGTCCTTCACTGAAATTCGGCACGCACTCAACGATTCGATCCATCAAGGCTCCGTCGTTACTTCCATCCGCTAGCGATAGTCACAGGTCTGGACTCCTGCAATGAACCCGGCCATCCGGTGAGAAATTTCTCATCGTTTGCGGCGACGTCATACTCCCATCCGTCCATCAATCCGGGGTCTGTTGCAGGAGGGAAGCGGAATAGGGATGTTGGAACGCTCGCGCGCTTTAGTCGAACATCAACGTGGCTGCGCAAGAGCATTCGTTCGCGATCAATAAAGAAAATATCGGTCGAATTCCGGGCCCAAATAGGTTGGGATCCACCGGAAGCTGAGACCTGAATTCGTGGGCCGGAAATAGGAAGGCTGCGCAAATATACTTGTTCAATCCCGTCCTCATTGCTCGTATAAGCGATCCAGGTGCCGTCCGGGGAAACGCGGGCCTGACGCTCGTCTGCTGGGGAGTTTAGTAACACAGTCTTGATGTCCGGCTGCTGCACCGATACCGCATGTAGATCCCAGCCGGTGTTGGCGTTTCTCATTTCATAAAGGAGCAGACCGTCTTTCGTCCAATCCGTGGGCTCGATTGGGGCGGACTGTGGTGTGGTCAGTAGAACACGAGTAGAAGAGCCATCGATTCCGGCTACAGTTAATTCCAAGTCTTTACCCGTATGAACGGCATACGCAACGTAATGCCCATCCGGCGACCAAACAGGTGTGTATGCAGAAATGGGTTCGAAGGTAAAACGGGTCGAGATGGACTGCTGAGTTCCGAGAAACCACAGGCTTCCGGAACCAAAGCGGAAGTCCAGTTTTTCGGCGGCAACAGTTTTCATATCCGGTGAAAGCCGGAGGAATCGAGTTACGCCAGAATAGTTAAGGCGCGAAAGTTCTTTTCCAGCCGAGTCATACCAAACGAATTGGGAACTCGCAGACTGGCCGCCTCCGTAGACCAAGACTCCGGTAGACGACACTGACACAGGTACTCGAGTTGTTGAAGTATCGATCCAGCCCAGATCCGCAATCGTCACAGGTTCTCCGCTCAGCTCTAACGTATCGGCGCTGAATGGCTGTGCAATGATCTGAGACCCGCGAACGTAAACAAGGTCGCCCGCACCAGCTGGATCACGCGGCACGTATATAGCGCTCGATTCGATTTCGCCGATCCGTTTGGGACTGCCTCCGTCGAGAGATGCCACGTACAAACCGCTGTTCTCGCGACTGATCGCCCGGACGACAAACAAGAGATGTTTGGAATCCGGAAGGAAGGATGGCCAGCGATGGCTATTTTCCTGCCCGCCTACATTCAACGCCGTGATCGCTGTCGGAACTCCGCCGGTTGCAGAAACCCGAAACAACGGATCCGTGAACCCAGGTGAAAACACGATGACGTCTTTTCCCCAGGTTGCACCGCGGCCCTCCCGCGCTTCGCAAATGAACTTGGTTACGCCTCGTGCGATTTCGATCGTCATCAATTTGTTTTGCGCAAAAAAGCCGATTGCGTGACTATCCGGAGACCAAAAGGGATGACTCGCTCCTTCCGTACCGTTTAACGGCAATGCCGACACCGAATCCAAACGGCGAAGCCATAATTTTTGCTGGCCGTTTTGATCTCGCGCGACAAACGCGACTGCGGCGCCGTCAGGAGACACGACCGCGGGTCCACCCTGTTCGATCGTGGGAAACTGCGAACCGGCTGGAGGAAGCATTTGGAACTCAATGTGGGTCGAGGCCGGGGAAGAGGGCCTACGGAAAATCATGAGTATTGAAAGGACCGTGATCGCGATGAGTATTGCAGTCAGGAGAAATGCGTTCCGTTGCCGCATGCTCTTGCGTTTTGACTTTTCCTGAAGCGGCTGTTGACTGACCAGTTCGAGCGCAATCATGAGATCGCCTGAATCTTGCCAACGTTCCGCAGGATCGTCCTTAAGACATTTAGCGATGACTTGACGAAAAGGCTCATCAATCTTCGCGATGTCGAACTGGTTCTCAAGCGACCCATCTGTTCGAGCGCCGAGCAACAAGGCAAACATTACGCCGAAAGCGTAGATGTCACTTCGCACGTCAGCGACACCGTCACGCTGCTCCGGCGGCATAAATGCGGGTGTTCCGACGGCGACACCGATGGCTGTAAGCGGTCCGTGAGAGGCCTCCGGCTCATGCCCTGTTTGTGTATACTGCGCCAACTTGGCGATACCGAAATCCAACAACTTCGCACCGCTCTTGGTCAGCATGACATTGGCAGGCTTTATATCCCGGTGGATGACGCCTTGCCCGTGAGCGTACTGAAGCGCAGCCAGCACCTGCAACGCAACATCCAGACTTTGTTCCAGACTGAGCGGACCGCGCGAGAGACGCTTCGCGAGAGTTTCGCCGTCGATAAACTCGAGAACGAGATAATCGACACCAGCGTGTTGCCGGACGTCATGAAGGGTGCAAATTCCCGAATGATTGAGCTTCGATATCAGTTGAGCTTCCTGACGGAGTCGAGTTCGCAGCTCTTCGGCCATGAGAGACGATGATCGAAAGGTCTTGAGAGCAACGACTCTGTTCAATTCGAGATCTGTTGCGCGATACACCTCGCCCATGCCACCCCTGGCGATGAGCTTCTCGACGCGGAATCGATCACTGACGAGTTGCCCCGGGGCAGCGAGCGACGAGACGAGCATCGTGCTAGCAGAGTCAACTCCACCTGGTGGATGGGAATGGGAGGATTGAGAGTCGTCACCCATGAGTGCGCGTATTCTACTCCCATTCTCGTTGAAACATAAGGCGAGGCGCATCAGCGAGTTCGGGCCACACTCGGTCAAACGTGCACAGGCCCCGAACCATCGACAAACAACAAAAGAAAAGTGCCGCCTATGAAGACACTGCCTTATGCTGCTGTTTTTCAATGACTAGGGGTTTACATCCAAAAGTGTCGGATCACCAGACGCAAATGGCGGATCTGTTCGCCGCGCTGGAAGGATTGGGGCCCGAAATCCTGCGCATCGCTGGAGAATTCCGCCACGTTCAGAAACAGTACGAGGCATCGTTCAACACCTCTCTTGAAAAGGCGGCAGCCACGGCTCAAGAGAATGTGCGAAACGCCGTGAAGGAAGCGCAGGAGACGACACGAAAACAAGTCGTCTCCGAACTACGGGCGAAATATTTGAAGGAGCTCGAAGTTGCGCTTGCTGAAAAATCACAACTCGAACGCCGATATGCCGTGGCCGCTAAACAGTTCGAAACCGAAAGACGCGACCTGATGGCCAAATTGGCTCAGACCGAGCAGGCGGTTGCTCGATTGCGTGCCGACTTTCAGCAGACGCGGGCAGAGAAGGAAGAAGCCCAGAAGAAAGTGCGGGACGCAAAGTCGAAAATGGTCGAGAGCGAAGAGATGTTCGCCAGCCTCCAGGCAGAATTGCGGCACGCGCAAGCAGAGGCACAAGGACTCGAAAGCCGGTTGCAGCAGACGGAGGTACAAAGAATCGACGCCGAGCAGGTCGCTGCCAGGTTGCTCGCAGATTCAGGAGAGGCGCAGGCTGGCAGGCAAGAGATTGAAACTCAACTTCACGAAGCCAAGGTGCGGCGTCTCGAAGCAGAACAAGCCCTGACATCTCTCCAGGTCGACCGGCAAATTGCAGTCGCGGAAAAAGAAGAACTCCAAATCAAAGTCAAAGATCTGGCCGCGCGCCTTTCCGACGCAGAAGCAAGTATCGCGAAGCTCCAAGGCGATACCCAGCAGAAGCAAGTTGCAGAGTTTGAACTCGCGACCAAGGTGCAAGAAGCCGACGCTGATCGATCGAAACTGGAAGCGAAGTTGAATGAAACCACATCGAAGCTTTCCGAAACGAAACAGTTGATATCAGCGATGCAATCGAACTTGCTGCAAGCGGAATCGGATAAGCACACTCTGCGAAGCGAGCTCAAAAAAGCCGCAACAGCCCGAGGGGAACTCGAGGCCGAGACTAATGCGCTCAACGGCAAATTGATCGAGGCGAGAGATTTGATGTCCAAGGTGAGAGCGGACTCGTTGAAGGCACAAACAGAAAAACAGGACTTAGAAGGAAAACTCAAGGAAGCCGCCACGAAACGGTCAGCAATCGAACTGCAGTTGCGTGAAGCTACTGCTTCTCGATCGCTGCTTGAAGACCAAATCACGCAATTGACAGCCGAACTGCGTGCAGCTCAATCGCAGAGTGGACCGAAATCTATACAACGGTCGCCAAGCGCACCAACGCATGCCGGCGCCGGCTCCTCTCGGTCACAGAAACTGAGTAAGGAAATCGAACGAATCGAGACGATGCTCACAAACACTATGAAATTGATGGATGATCCGGAGATGGAGCTGGCAATGGTGATGCGAAAGCGTAACGAGTGTAAGGAACTCGAGTCGTATCTCCGCGGCATTCGCTTCGCCACTGAAACAGATTCGACCGGCAACTGAGCTAGTTTGACCCCTTCGCGTTGCAAGCCAGCTGACCACGCTTGAATGTCGCGATGCAGAAATTGATTGCGGCGAAATAGGGAATCTCACGATAGTCCGGCAGGTCGTAGACGGCGAGATCGGCTTGTTTGCCGAGATCGACGGAGCCAATGCGATGCTGTCGCCGGAGCGCACACGCGGAATTCATGGTAGCCGCCACGATCGCTTCTGCGGGTGTCATCCTCATCTGTGTACAAGCCAATGACAGAACAAATTGCATGTTCAACGTGGGAGAGGTCCCCGGATTGAAGTCGGTTGCCAGCGCGATCGCTGCTCCGCTGTCGATCAGCTTGCGAGCCGGGGCGTAGCGCTGCTCGCCCATCATGAAGAGTGTTGCCGGCAGAAGCGTCGCCACGACTTCAGAGGCAGCGATTCGTTGAATGTCGAAATCTGTGATCGCTCCCAAGTGGTCGGCCGACGTGGCGCCTACTTCGACCGCCAATGCGGCGCCTCCGGAGGATTGAAACTCGTCGGCGTGAACCTTGAGGTGGAGGCCTAGCGATCGAGCCTGTGAGAAGATCCGGCGAGCTTCATCAGGCGTAAAGACTCCAGGCTCGACGAAGACGTCACAGAATTCCGCGAGCTTGCGATCCGCTATTGTGTGAAGATTCTCTACCACGGAATCGATGAACGCCTCGCGATTGTTCCGGTACTCGGGCGGCACAGCATGTGCGCCTAGATACGTAGGCACCACTTCGAGCATCGGCTCCAATCTCATCGCTTCCAGCATCCGGACCTCGGTTTCGAGGTCCAGGCCATATCCGCTCTTCGCTTCGATGGTCGTCGTACCGTACTCGAAAAACCGTCTCGAAAGTTGTACGTGAAGCTCAGAAGTTTCGCGCGTAGCTTTCACGCTCGAGAGGATTCCACCACCGCGCGAGAGGATCTCCATGTATGGCGTGCCTTGAATGCGCCACTCGAATTCGTCGACCCGCGTGCGCGCAAATACGGCATGCGTATGGGAATCCACGAATCCAGGCAGGACGATCTTTCCGGAGGCATCGAATTCCGATGCGCTCTTATCCGGCAATGCATCCGTCGGTCCAATCCACTCGATGACGTTATTTCGGATCGCGACGGCGCCATCGCGAATAATACCCAGCTCTTGAAGTTCCGCGCCACGCCGCGCCCGAGCCGGACCGCGTACCGTGACGAGCTGAGCCGCATGGATGATGTTGAGATTCATGCGAAATGTGCGAAGGTTCCGAGAGAGCGTATTCCCCTCCTCGTGAGGAGGGGTGGCTGCGGCATCAAGAAAATTTCGGCGAAGCCCACCTTATCGCCGCAGACGGGGTGGTCGCTCACAAGTAACGTTGCGGTGTGAGCGACCACCCCGGCCGCTCCTCTAAGGAGGCTTCGCGACATTTTCTTAACGTCGCGTCCACCCCTCCTCACGAGGAGGGGAATAACGCCTATCGCACCATTCTCGATTGATAGCCACGGTCAAATCTTGATTCCTTTCTCTCGTGCGAATTGTTGCGCCTCCTCATACCCGGCATCCGCGTGACGAGCGATGCCGATTCCCGGATCATTCGTCAGCACTCGATTAAGCCGCTCAGCCATCGTATCGGTTCCGTCAGCAACGATGACCTGTCCAGCATGCAGTGAATAACCGACGCCGACACCGCCTCCATGATGAAAGGAAACCCAACTGGCGCCGGAGGCCGTGTTAAGCAGCGCATTGAGTATGGGCCAGTCGGCGATAGCGTCACTTCCGTCTTTCATGGCTTCAGTTTCACGATAAGGTGAAGCGACCGAACCGCAGTCCAGATGATCGCGCCCAATAACGATAGGCGCCTCTACTCGCCCCGTTTTCACGAGATCGTTGAGACGTTCACCGAACCGTGCCCGCTCACCGTAGCCCAGCCAGCATATTCGCGCGGGTAAGCCTTGAAAACGGACTCGGTCGCGGGCGAGGCGAATCCAACGGCTGAGAATCTCGTCTTCCGGAAAGAGTTCCAAAACAAGATCGTCGGTGACAGCGATGTCGCGGGGATTTCCGGACAGCGCCACCCAACGGAACGGACCCCGGCCTTCCGCAAACATCGGTCGAATGTAGGCGGGAATGAAACCAGGGAAGTCATATGCATTCTTCACGCCGCCTTCGTAGGCCATGGTTCGAATGTTGTTGCCGTAATCGAACGTAACGGCACCGCGCTTCTGCATATCGAGCATGGCTTGCACATGGATTGCGATGGATTCAACAGATCGCTTGATATGGCTCTCGGGATCGGAAGACCGCATTCTCACAGCTTCGTCAAGACTGAGTCCACGGGGGAAGTAGCCATTCAGTGGGTCATGCGCGCTGGTCTGGTCGGTCAGCATGTCCGGTATCCAGCCGCGCTGGACCATTTCGGGCAGGACATCGGCGCAATTTCCGACCAGCCCCACAGAAAGCGCGCGTTTCTGGTCTCGTGCGGTTGTAACGAGATTCCATGCCTCATCTAAGTTGTGGGCCAGCGTATCGAGATAACCTGTCGCAATACGCCGCTGAACCCGTGCCGGATCGATCTCGACCGCGAGAAAAGCCGCACCATTCATCGTTGCTGCCAAAGGCTGCGCACCGCCCATTCCACCGAGCCCGCCTGTCAGCAGAATTTTTCCTTCGAGTGAGCTTCCGAAGTGTTTGCGCGCGGCTGCCGCAAACGTTTCGTAAGTACCTTGCACGATTCCCTGAGTTCCGATGTAAATCCAGCTTCCGGCCGTCATTTGGCCGTACATCGTAAGCTGGAGCGCTTCAAGACGATTGAATTCGTCGCGCGTCGCCCAATGGGGCACGAGGTTCGCATTTGCAATCAGTACTCGCGGAGCATGAGAGAAAGTGCGGAACGTACCAACCGGTTTTCCCGATTGGACGAGGAGCGTTTCGTCATTCTCGAGATTCTTCAGCGCGCGGATCATCGTATGAAACGCATCCCAGCTTCGCGCTGCACGTCCCGAGCCGCCATAGACAATGAGCTTTCGCGGATTTTCCGCAACCTCTTCATCAAGATTGTTCATCAGCATCCGCATTGCAGCTTCCTGGTGCCAACCTTTGCAGGAGAGTGTTGTTCCGCGCGCAGCGCGGATGGGTGTGTATTCCATCGTCAGATTGCCAATCTGATGAATTCTTCTTCGTTCATGATCTCTATCATTCGTTCGATGTCTGTCGAAAGCACGCGATCAATTGAAACATGCGAAATGCGGCTGCGAATGTATTGATACGCCGCCTCGGCGGTCACACCCGCCCTCAAGGGCCGCAGATAGTCGATGCCTTGCGTGGCGCACAAGAACTCGATGGCTAGAATCCGTTCCAGGTTCGCTACAACCTGCCTGAGCTTGAGTGCAGCTCCCATCGCCATCGGCACATGATCTTCTTTGTTCCCGGAGGTGGGTATCGAATCTACGGATGCGGGATGCGAGAGGATCTTATTCTCGCTCGCCAACGCTGCCGCCGTAACCTGCGCAACCATGAAGCCGGAGTTCGACCCCGGATGATCGGCGAGAAAGGGTGGCAGGTCGCCGTACTCCGGATTGAGTAAACGTTCAATCCGGCGTTCGGAAATGTTCGCCAACACGGATAGGGACATCGCCAGGAAATCGAAAGCGAGACCAAGCGACTGTCCATGAAAGTTGCCGCCGGAAAGAACTTCGCCCGCATCGGCGAATACCAGCGGATTATCGGTGGCGCTGTTGATTTCCACGGTGGCAACGCTATGAACGTATTCCAAACACTCCCGGACAGGACCGTGTACCTGGGGCACGCAGCGCAAGCTATATGCATCTTGAATTCGGCCGCAGTCGATGTGGGATTGACGAATCTCACTTTCGCGGAGGAATCTCGAGAGACGTTCCGCCACCTGCAGCTGTCCTCGATGTGGCCGCGCCTGATGAATGCGCGGGTCGAAGGCGACCGGCGAGCCTTCCAGCGCTTCGAGCGACATGGCGGCGGCGAGATCTGCCATGTCGAGGAGTTGTTTGGCTCGGCGCCAGCGGATGAGTCCGGTCGCTAAGGTCGCCTGAGTTCCATTGAGGAGGGCGAGACCTTCTTTAGCGCGCAGATCCAGCGGAGGCACACCAATAGCTTCGAGCGCTTCGCGGCCTGAGATCTTCGTGGATTCGCTGAAGACTTCGCCCTCGCCGATCAGTACCAGCGTCAAATGCGCAAGAGGCGCAAGATCGCCGCTCGCGCCGACACTGCCGCGGCACGGAACGACAGGGTAGATGTGGTGATTCAGCAGGTCGCAGAGGCGTTCTGCAACGACAGGCCTGGCTCCTGAAAATCCTTTGGCAAGCACGTTCGCCCGCAGGAGCATGAGCGCGCGACACTCTTCTTCGCCGAAAGGATCGCCGACTCCCGAGGCGTGACTACGTACGAGGTTGTGCTGCAGCGACGTGATTTGATCTCGGCCAATGTGAACGTCGGACAGTTTGCCGAAGCCCGTCGATACACCGTATACAACGCGATCTTCGTTGACGATCGCCTCGATGACACTGCGCGATCGCGACATTCTCTTCGAGGCATCCGGATGCAGGGCCACGCGCTTACGCTCAAAGGCGACTTCATACACGTTCTGAATGGTGAGTGTCTCGCCGTCAATCAACAGCGGGTCCATACGTTAATCATACTGTAGCGGCGGTCGATGAACCCGTGTTGGCTGACTACTAAAGTTTTGATTTCAGCAATTCGAGATAGCGCTGGGGCATGGACCGCGGTCTGCCGTCGGTGCCTATGACGACATGGAGCGTGCGGCCCTCGGCAAGGAGAGTTGAGCCGCACATGACGCGATAGGTGAACTCGATTACACGGCTTCGAACGCGCGACAGTTCCGTCTCTACTACAATCTCGTCCTCGTAACGTGCCGGTGCGAGATACCGGCAATTCGCTTCGGCAACGGTAAGGAACGCCTGTTCCTCGCGCTCGAGATCGCGATAACTGAATCCGCACTCGCGGCAGAAATCGCTGCGGCCGACCTCCAGCCAGACAAGGTAATTTGCGTAATACACCATTCCCATCTGGTCCGTTTCGGCATAACGGACACGAAAACGACTCTTGGAGACGTGCGGCATTACGAAACTTTCAAAACTCGCGACGGAAGATCACGCGCTAATTCATGCGCAATTAGGTGTGAAGCGCGGCGAAGGAGTTTCAGCGAAACGCCGGTCTCGATGCCAAGCCTGTCGAATAAGTAAACGAGATCTTCAGTGGCTACATTTCCTGAAGCACCGGGAGCGTATGGGCAGCCGCCGAGACCGCCGGCCGAGCTGTCGAAAACCGCAATGCCCATCTGCAGCGACTCGTATACATTCGCGACAGCCATTCCATATGTGTCATGAAAGTGCATTGCGAGCCTCTCGGCAGGAAACTGCTGAAGCAGATAACCGACCGTCGTTTCGATGTCTTTCGGAGTTGCGGCTCCAATCGTATCGCCGATCGAAATCTCGTCCACGCCGAGATCGAAAAGCAACCGCGTTACATCAGCAACTTTCTCCTTGGCGACGGGACCCTCGTACGGACAGACAAAACAGGTCGACACGTAACCGCGAACGGATATTCCTTCCTTTAATGCTCGTGCGACAACCGGTTTGAAGACATCGATGGATTCTTGAACACCCATGTTGATGTTCTTCCGATTGAAAGTCTCCGAGGCTGCGGTAAACACGGCGATGCGTCGAATGCCACTTGCTAGAGCTCGGTCCAGCCCTTTCATATTCGGAACGAGTGCGGAGTATCGGACGTTCGGGGTAAATGCCAGTTGCTTCACCAGCTCTTCAGCATCCGCTAATTGGGGGACCCACTTCGGATGAACAAATGAAGCAACTTCTATGTCACTTAGTCCGGCGGCGGCGAGCAGGTTGATAAATTCCGCTTTCTTCTCCGTCGGAACCGTCTTCTGCTCATTTTGCAGTCCGTCTCTCGGGCCTACTTCGACGATGCGAACTCTCTTGGGAAATTCCGCCATTCGCTCATTGTACTGTAGCCGTACCAACCCGAAGAGGTGCTTGGAAGGTAGCCCCAGGGGTACGCGTTTTTTGCTACCTGGCGCGCTGAAAAACAGACGCGCACCACCGGCTAATCTCCTCACACGCCTCCGACGTGATTGCGTTTAAACCGCAGGTAGCGATATATTCCGCGATGCCATGGAGAGACGAGCGTTTTACCTTTTTTGCTTGTTCAGTTGCCTTGCCTTCGTCGTGCCGGTATTTGCTCAGGAGGGTCACCCTCTAACGGGTACCTGGTCCGGCGACTGGGGGCCCACGCCAACACAGCGGAACCATATAACTTTGGTCATGAGTTGGGACGGCAAGAACGTCACAGGCACGATCAATCCTGGTCCGGATGCAATTCAAATCGGAACCGCTGCTCTTGATGTGACGAACTGGACCGTACGGATTGAAGCCGATGGCAAGGATCAGTCAGGGAAAGCTGTGCACATTTCCGCTGAAGGGAAGATCGATGACCTTAGTTCCGCTCACCGGAAGCTCTCGGGGACATGGACCCAGGG
>DATFXZ010000388.1:0-4203 GCA_035315305.1 Terriglobia bacterium
ACCTCCGAAATTGCGACCGATCATACCACCAGCATCAGAAAATTGGCCGCGGATGGCGCGGATGACACAAATTCAGGCCATCCAGCCAATCTGCGGCCAATAAATCCACGTCCAGTGGCGGGTATGATAATAAGCCGCGCACAGGCGCGAGGAATATGAAACGAAAAACCTTGGAAAGGCTCCCTGGGCCTGAAACGAAAATCGAAGAGATCCCGAGATGGAGTGCGCTTCTTCGCACCGCCTTTCGCTTCTCGTTTTTATACTTCGGTCTTTTTTGTCTGGCGACCCAGATCTCCGGCAGCTTATTTCTGATTCCCACCGGATCCTTCCGAGGCTTCGGTCCGTTATGGCCGATGCGGCCGATCACCATTTGGATCGCCGAGCATTTTTTCGGCGCCACACAGCCGCTGGTTTACGGCCGCTATAGCGGAGAAACGCTTTTCTTCTGGATACAGACGCTTTGGCTCGTGATCCTCGCCGTTATTGCGACAGCAATCTGGTCGGTTTTGGACCGTCGTCGCGAAAACTATGCGACGCTGCACAAGTGGTTTCATCTGTTCATACGTTTTGCATTAGCTGCATCGATGTTCGAATATGGAATGACGAAAGTGATCCCGACACAGTTTCCGCGGCCTCCCCTGAACACCCTCGTCACTCCGGTAGGTAACTTGTCCTTGAGCGCGCTCTTGTGGACGACTATCGGTTCGTCGCCGGTGTACGAAATCTTCACGGGTTGTGCGGAGTTGTTGGGCGGGATTCTGTTGATCATACCTCGCACGACGACCTTGGGTGCGCTGATTTGCCTTGCCGACATGACACAAGTGTTCGTGCTGAATATGACGTACGACGTCGGCGTTAAACAGATTTCCTTTCACTTGATTCTGCTGAGCTTGTTTTTGCTGGCGCCTGAGTTCCCGCGGCTCGCGAACTTCTTTGTGCTCAATCGGCCGGCAGTTCCATCTGCTCAACCACAGCTGTTTTCCTCTGCGCGCGCCAACCGCATCGCGCTTGCGGCGCAAATGATTTTTGGGGTGTATCTGGTCGGAACGTATGCCTACATCAATTGGACCTATTGGTATGCTGCCGGTGATGGCCGGCCGAGATCGCCTCTTTACGGCATATGGACTGTGAACCAGCTTTCGATTGACGGGCAAGCCGGCCCACCCGTCCTTAACGACTACGACCGCCGCTGGCGTCGTGTGATATTCGATTTGCCGGACGCAATTGCCTTTCAGCGCTTGGACGATTCGTTTGCTCGATATGGCGCTTCTATTGATGTCTATAAAAACACGGTCGCGCTTACCAAAGGCAACAGCAAAAAGTGGAAGGCCGATTTCACTTTCCAGCGGCCGGCAGAGGATCAATTAGTGCTCGATGGTGACATGGATGGACACAAGATCCACGCGGAGCTTCAACTCGCGGATTTCAATACTTTCCGGCTCCTGAACAGCCGCTTCCGATGGGTCCGGCCTGAAGAGCCTTAAACACAGAGACACAAAGACACAGAGGCACAAAGGCATTGGCGCCTTTGTGCCTCTGTGTCTTTGTGTCTCTGTGTTTTCATGCCGTTCGACGGTCATTGCCGATCATAAACCGTCGTTGTCGTCACACTTTCTCCTCTAGCGTTCTTCTCGACCGTTGAGGTTGTCAGCGTCTTGCCATCGGGTGAAACAACCACCTTTGCCGTTGCGGCAACGGCGCCGTCCACTTTGATCACGATTTGGTAACTTTGTTCATCCAGCCGCGTGTACGCGTTTGTGAGAACGTAGTCCACGCCCTGGACTGGATAATCTTTCCCATCAAATTTTCCGGTCCATTCCATATGAGTAACGCCGCCCCGGATGCCGACCATGTCATACGTTACTTTCAGTCCGTCTTGCCAGGGTTCGACCTTCAACGTGACTCGTTTGAAGCGGGATTCGGAATTTGACGTCGACTTTGCCGGATTCAATTTCCACGTGCCGAACCACGGCCCTAGCGGCTCTCCCGCCATCAGGAGAAGGAAAAAAATGACTCGCGCTCGCATGGAGGGGAAACATTATAATGTGCCACCGAGGAGTGTTATGCACATCATCAATAGAACCAAGCATGCAGTCCCGTTATTTATTGCATTCATACTGCTTGCCGGCGTGCCGGCATTTGCTCAGGTGGATTTCACCGGCGTCTGGAATCCGCGCGTCTTGGATGAAGATAATCCCGAGCGTCTGGCCGGACCCTCCCTGGTTGAGTACGTAGGACTACCGATAAACGATTATGCTCGGCAGTGGGCTCTCGCCTACTCGCCGGCGCGTCTTGGGCTTCCAGAGCATCAATGTCAAGTGCACGTTGTCGAGTACATCCACAGAGGCCCGTTGCAGATGAGGATGTGGGAAGAACGAGACGAAGTGACGCATCAGCTCATTGCGATCCACGAATACATCAGCACGTATGAACAGAACCGGACGATCTGGATGGATGGCCGTCCACATCCTTCTGAATATGCGGCGCATACTTGGATGGGCTTCTCTACCGGAGTATGGGACGGAAATATGTTGACGGTCACGACAACGCACGTCAAACAAGGTTGGCATCGGCGTGATGGCCTGCCGGCCAGTGACGAAGTTACCGTGATTGAACATTACATCCGTCACGGGGATCTGCTGACGCACATCAGCGTAACTGACGATCCGATTTACCTCGAAGAGCCGCTCATCAAGAGTGAAGAGTTCAACCTGGTTCCTAATCCGAATAATTTCGTCCCGTTCTGGCCCTGCGAAACGATTGAGGAAGGCGAACAGCAGCGGGGCAAGGTACCGCATTTTCTTCCCGGCGAGAATCCCTACGTTGCCGAGTATGCTGCAACGCACAACTTACCGCAGGCGGCCACGCTCGGAGGCGCAGAGACCACGTATCCCGACTTCATACAGAAAATGAAAACATTACCGAAAGCGGTGTACGTACCGCCGGGTGCGAAAAAATGAACAGGATTTTTCATAAAATCTTGCTCGTTGCCGCTGCGGTGCTGGTGACGACAGCAGGGTTATGCGTATTGGCTTCCGCTCAGCAGCAGCCTCAACAGATCAGAACACCGCGGCAGACAAGACTTCCGCAAAATCCGGATTTTTCAAAGCTCGAGATCCAGACACTGAAAGTTCAAGGTAATGTTCAACTCCTCGGCGGAGCGGGCGCGAACATTGCTGTTCAGAGCGGGGCCGAGGGTGTACTGCTTGTCGACACGGGCTACGAGCAGATGAGCACCAAGACTCTAGCCGCGGTCCGGAAGATTTCCGACAAGCCCATTCGCACCATCATTAATACGACGCTCGCGGATGACCACACAGGTGCTAATGGTCCCCTGGTGAAGGCAGGCTTTATCAACCAGGCTGGGCCTGGTCTGGGAGGAAGGCCCAATGAGGCGATGTTGTTCGCCCATAACAATCTCCTTCGATTGATGACGGAGATTGGAGAGGCAAAAATCTCCACCGACCGGTGGCCTCCGAATACGTATCCAGGCAATCAAAAAGACTTTTACATGAACGACGAGCCTGTAGTCATGCTGCACGTGGCGAACGCCACGACATCCGGCGACACCATGGTGTGGTTCAGAAAATCCGACGTGATCGCAACGGGCGACATTTTCGATGAAACGAGCTTTCCCTATATCGATCTAGCGCACGGTGGAAACGTCCGCGGCGTTATCGAGGGACTGAACCAGTTGCTCGATTTAATGGTCCCCAAGCACCTGCAGGAAGGCGGAACCATGGTGATTCCTGGTCACGGCAGAATCGGCGACGAACACGACGTCTTGGAATACCGCGATATGGTGACCATCGTTCGCGACCGCGTTCAGAATGCCATCAAGAAAGGCATGACCCTGCAGCAGGTAAAGGCCGTCAAACCCAGTTACACTTACGAGTACGAACCGCGATTCACCCGGAACCCAGCGTGGACGGCTGAGATGTTCGTCGAAGCAATTTATAAGAGTCTAAGTGGCTCAAAGTAAATCTTGGAGGATGACATTATGAGGTCGAAGTTATTTGTCCTGATGCTTGTGGTGGCATCGATGTCCGGTATCGCATACGCGCACCATTCTTTCGCAGGAACCTACATCGAAGATCAGACCGTTAAGCTGGAAGGCACGGTAGCCGAATTCAATATCAGGAATCCCCATTCATTCATCAGCATCGAAGTCGTGGATAAGGACGGCAGTACGACTCGCTGGGG
>DATFXZ010000389.1:0-5853 GCA_035315305.1 Terriglobia bacterium
CACTCACGTTTGCGTAGTCGAGATCGACGAAGAAACGGGAGAGCCCAGGATCACGAAATACGTTGCGATCGATGATTGCGGTAACGTGATCAATCCACTCCTTGTCGAGGGACAGGTTCATGGCGGTCTTGTGCAAGGCATCGCCCAAGCTCTGCATGAAGAAGTGGTGTACGACGAAAATGGTCAACTCCTGACCGGTTCGTTGATGGATTACGCGGTTCCACGCGCTCATGATTTTCCGGAGTTCGAATTGGACCGCACGGTCACGCCCTCGCCTGTGAATCCACTGGGGATTAAGGGGGTCGGCGAAGCCGGCACGATCGGATCGACTCCGGCCGTTGTCAACGCCATTGTGGACGCGCTTTCGCCATTCGGCATCACGCACATCGATATGCCCGTTCGATCCGAAAAGGTTTGGAAGATCTTGAAAGGTAGGAAAGCATCATGATCGCGCAAAAGTTCGAGTACGTTGTACCGACTTCTCTGGGAGACGCCGTAAACCTCCTGCAAAAACATGCGGGCCACGCGAAAATTCTTGCCGGCGGGCACAGCTTGATTCCAATGATGAAACTCCGGCTGGCCGCACCCGAATTGTTGATCGACATCGGCCGAATTCCCGAATTGACCTACGTTAAGGAAGAGAGCGGTAAGATCCGAATCGGCGCGCTGACAACGCATCAAGTGATCGAGAGTTCTGATGTGATCAAGCGCCGGCTCACGGCGCTTGCCGACGCTGCCGGTCTGATCGGCGACATTCAAGTGCGTAACAAAGGCACGATCGGAGGCAGCATCGTGCATGCCGATCCTGCAGCCGATTACCCTGCAGCCATTCTCGCTTTTGACGCCACGATCGTGACGCTCGGACCCCAAGGGGAACGGCTAATACCCGCATCGAAGTTCTTCGTCGACTTGATGACCACCGCGCTCGAGCAGAACGAGATCGTCCGCGAAATTCAGATCCCGGTTAAAGCAGGGAAAACGGGAAGTGCCTATCTCAAGATGGCACAGAAGGCGTCTGGATTCGCGATTTGCGGCGCGGCCGCAGTGATTGAACTAGATACGGCAGGCGTGCTGACGAACGTCGCAATAGGTATCACCGGCGTTGGCAGTCATGCATTTCGCGCCGGCAAAACAGAAGCCGCGCTGAGAAATCAAAAGCCCTCGAGGGACGCTATTAAAGCCGCGTGCGAGAAAGCCAGTGACGGAATCATTGCATTGGAAGATATCCATGCGTCGGCAGACTATCGGCTCGACCTTACGCGGATATATGCAAGGCGTGCGGTAGAAGCGGCAATCGAGCGCGCGGAATAGAAATGAAGATTGAGGGGCAGTTCGCATTCGAGGGACTTACGCCCTTGGCGGTTTGGAATTTCCTGACTGATGCGAATCGCATTGCTCAATGCCTTCCAGGCTGCGAAAAACTGGAACGGACCAGCGAAGGCGCCTATGACTTGCAGATGCGGTTTGGTGTAGGTGCGATCAGCGGCGTCTTCAGCGGTTCGATCCATCTGCACCACCTGCAACCAACCTCCGAATTTCAAATGACGGTGAATGGCAGCGGTGCTCCAGGATTCGTCAAAGGCGAAGGAACTATTCAGCTCGCGACGGAGGAAGCCGGCACACTCCTTCATTACACGGGCGATGTCAGCGCCGGTGGACCCATCGCCAGTCTCGGTCAACGAATGATCGGAGGTGCCGCCCGGATGGTCATTGACCAGTTCTTCAAGTGCGTGGCGACGAAATGTGTATCAGCACGGAGCAGTGCAGGGACTTAGCCAGGAACGCAAAAAACTCGTACGCCTGGCTAATATCCCAACCACGCCTCCGGCGTGCGCACCGCCGCGGCTACGGCTCAGCGATGACGAACACATCGCTCGCTTCCGCGAGTTCTCGGGCCGATGGCGTAATGATCGTCTTCTTTCCCACTAGAATCTTCGAATTCGACTGAATTGCCGCGCGAACATCGTCTTCACAAACGAACCCGACCGGCTTTGTTTCCTCCGTCTCTACGACGGGTTTGTGCGGCTCCAGTTCAGTGTAAGAAGACAGGGGAGGAGCAACCGGTGGCGGCGCCGATGTCGAGTTGAGGCTTGGCCTGAGGGGGGGCGAGGTACGGCGTCCGAGCCATTGATCGACCACTTCCTCGATTCGGCCACGAGTATCGGAGACGCCCGATGCTGCCGTTGCGGCAGCTGCTTTGGCTGGAGGAGCGGCGACGTCACGAACACCATACGCTACGCGTTTGAGGTTGATGAGATGCAGCGGCGAGATATTATCCGAAGTAATGTTCCCCCCGGCAGCGCCGCAGCCAAGCGTCATGGAAGGAAAAAGGTTCGTCGTGTAACCGACGGCTCCCAGCGCGGCAGGAGTATTCACACAGATGCGAAATGCAGGTTTGCGCAGGCCGAACTGCCGCACCACTTGTTCATCCTTCGTATGCAAGCTCAGCGTGTGACCAAGTCCTCCGAAATTCAGAATCTCGATACATTTCGCACAACCTTCTTGCCAGTCTTTGACACTGTAGAAGCCAAGAATCGGCGAAAGCTTCTCCATCGAGATCGGATACTTCGGACCAACACCATCCGCATGCCCGACCAACGCGCGCGTTTGTGGAGGAACACTGAAGCCCGCCATCTCCGCGATCTTACTTGCGGACTTTCCGACGATCGCCGTGTTCAATGTCCCCCGCGGCGTCTGAATAGTTCGTTCGAGCTGAGTTTTTTCCTGCGGGCTGCAGATGTGAGTGCCCTGTTTCCGCAACTCTTCCAGTACGAAATCCTTAATCGCCTCGTCGCAAACAATCGACTGCTCCGAGGAGCAGAGAGTCCCGTTATCAAAACACTTCCCGGTCAGAATGTCCCGAACGGCTTTGGCTACATCCGCCGTCCTTTCGATGTAAGTCGGAACGTTCCCCGGACCTACACCGAACGCCGGTTTGCCGGCGCTGTACGCTGCTCGGACGAGCCCAGTCCCTCCTGTCGCCAGGATCAGCGACGTCAGGCGATGCTTCATCAGTTCCTGAGTACCTTCCATCGTCGGCATTTTCATACACGAAATGACGCCGCGTGGTGCACCTGTACGCTCTGCCGACTCGGCAAGAAGCCGAGAAGTCTCGTTGATGCATCTCGTGGCGGACGGATGCGGACTGAACACGATCACATTACGACCTTTGAGCGCTATCAGAGCTTTGTAGATGGCGGTCGAGGTCGGATTCGTAGATGGAATAATCGCAGCAATCACTCCGATAGGGCTCGCCACCTCAAAGATTTTCTTTTCGGCGTCTTCGTTCACGATGCCGACCGTCTTCATCGGTCGGATTGCTCTATACACGTCATCCGCGCAGAAGAGATTCTTCAGGGTCTTGTGCTCGACGGTTCCGTACCCCGTCTCTTCTACCGCCAGCTTTGCCAGAGGCTCCGCATTCGCGATCCCAACTTTAGACATTTCCAGGAGGATGCGTTCGACCTGGTCTTCGGTGAAGTGTTCGAACTTCGTCCACGCGTCGTGCGCGGCATTGAGCAGACTTCGAGCTTCTTGAACGGATTGGAGATCTTTATCCACGAATCCTTATCCCGGAGTGTTATCGCTTGGTTTGGCCGCTGCGCCGGACCAATGACTCAGGATTTTCTCCGTTTCCTCAAACGGGCGAGGAATAACATGCACGCTCACGAGTTCGCCGACACGCCTCGCGGCCGATGATCCCGCTTCGGTCGCGGCCTTCACTGATCCGACGTCACCCCGGACGAGCACGGTGACGTAGCCATTGAGGAGATACTCTTTGCCGATCAACTCCACATTCGCGGTTTTCACCATCGCATCGGCCGCCTCTACAGCTCCGACAAAACCGCGCGTTTCAACCATCCCTAATGCTTCTTGTGACATAAGTGGCGGCAGCGCCGCGCGTAACGTAACAAAAACCCACCACAAAAGCAATTGACCGGATTGAGCCGTTTCCTTATGATTCTGCGTCTATTTCGAATGAAGCAACGTTGTTGCTGGTGGGCATGACCAATTTTGGCGCCACTTTCAAAAAAGCTCGTGAGTCCAAAGGTATCTCGCTGGACCAGATAGCGAACCAGACACGCATCAGTACCCGGTTTTTGGCCGCCATCGAAAACGAAGAATTTCAGTTGCTGCCCGGTGGGATCTTTAGTCGGGGTTTTGTACGATCGTTTGCCGAAGCAGTAGGAATCGATCCGGCTCAGGCTGTCGCGGATTACGAACGGCTTTCGTCCGTACCGCAACCCGGCATCGATCCTCCTGCAGCCGCCGCTGTTCCCCCAAAAACCGAGCGCCATCTTTATCCGGTTGCCGTCGGTATCCTGGCCATTGCTGTGGCAATTTTCTATCTGATGACCCGTGAGTCCGGCCACAAGCCCGAACCGGTAGCACCGACACCGGCTACAGCGCCCGCGGCTCAACCGCCGTCACCTGCACCAGCGCCGGAACCTGCCCCGGCCCCTCCACCCGGCACACAAGCGCTCAAATTGGACATCCAGGTACTGGAAAAAACATGGCTCAAGGTTAACTCCGATGGGAATACGGAAAACGGTGGGGAAATTCTTGAACCTGGTATGACCCGTAAGTTTACCGCCGACAATTCCCTCTATATATCGATCGGAAACGCGGCGGGCCTCACAATGAAGATCAATGACAAGCCCTTAAGGCCGCTCGGCAAAAGCGGTCAGGTCCGTTCCGTTACAATCACTCCGGCGAACCTGAAAGACTTCATCGGGTAGGGGGACAAGGGGTCTGACCCCTCGGTTCCATTGGCGTATAATGGCTGGTTTATGGCCATTGCGGGGAACCTCACTGAGACGGACAGCATCGTTGTTCGGGGTGTACGAGTCCACAACCTGAAAAACATTGAGTTTGAAATCCCTCACAGTGCCCTGACGATCGTTACGGGCGTTAGTGGCTCCGGGAAATCATCGCTCGCATTCGACACGATTTATGCGGAAGGGCAGCGCCGATACATCGAATCGCTTTCCGCTTACGCACGCCAATTTCTGGAACGGATCGAAAAGCCCGACATTGACGAAGTCCATGGCATCGCTCCAGCGATCGCCATCCGTCAGCGGAATACGGCTAGAACCCCGCGCTCGACAGTCGGAACCTCGACCGAGATCTATGATTACCTCCGGCTGCTCTTTGCTCGGGTCGGAGTAACCATCTGCCGGAAATGCGGTTCGATCGTCTGTAAGGACACTGTCGACCAGATTGCCGACACAGTCATGCAGTGGCCGCTGGATACGCGATTTTATGTGCTATACCCGCTGCCAAAGAATCAACCCCAGGACCAACTCGCCGGAATACTAACCGACCTGAAGCGCCGGGGCTTCAGCCGGCTCTATCAGAATGGACAAACTTTTGATTACTCGCGGCCGGAGTCGTTGCTGGACATCGACTTCTCTCAGACGGTATACGTGCTCGTCGACCGTCTTAAGACGGCGACCGATATCCGGCAACGCCTGATCGATTCCGTCGAGATCTGTTTTCGCGAGAACAACGGAGAGGTCATCCTGGAGGTGTTGGATGCGCCACACGGAAATGGCGCAATCTCTCAGGAAAAGCAGGTTCGGTTTACGGAGTCCTTCGAATGCAAAAAGTGCGGCATCCGGTATGAAGATCCTGAACCCAAGCTGTTTTCTTTTAACAGTCCTTTCGGGGCCTGCCCCAGGTGTCAGGGCTTCGGGAACACGATCGATCTCGATCTGGACCTCGTCATTCCCGACAAGGGCAAAAGTTTGAGTGAAGGCGCGATTGAGCCCTGGACGAAGCCGCGGTATCGCACCTACTTCAACGATTTTCGAAAAGTCGCCCGTGGCCGCGGTGTCCGCCTGGATGTGCCGT
>DATFXZ010000390.1:0-6134 GCA_035315305.1 Terriglobia bacterium
ATTGTTCAGGTTAGGCGATAGTTTGTCAAGGGCTTTCCAAGCTAAAACCCTTGTCATCATTGAGTTTCATTGATCTGTTACAATTGTGAAATGCTTCAGAAAAAAAAGCGCCTGCGATGCATTTTGCGCGAAATGCGTTCATGTATTGTTGCGTTGAGCGGAGGCGTTGATAGCTCGTTCCTAACCTTCGTTGCGCATCAAGAGTTAGGCACCGACGCCTTGATAATAACTGCAGAGAGTCCAAGTTACCCTTCATACCAACGCAGAATTATCATAGATCTAATGACGCGATACAGTTTACGCCACGAATTCATCGCATCTGATGAAATGTCGGACACGAATTACGTCGAGAATCCGTCGAACCGCTGCTACTTCTGCAAGCACGAGCTATACACGAAACTGCAAAATATGGCGATGCAGCGCGGTTTCCGGTATGTGCTGGACGGCAACAACCTCAATGATACCGGCGACTACCGCCCGGGAAGACAAGCGGGTCGCGAGCTCCAAGTTCGGAGCCCTTTAATCGAAGCGGAGTTGAACAAGGCCGAGATCCGGGAGCTGTCGCACCTCCAAGGCCTGCCGACATGGGATCAACCTGCCTCCGCGTGTCTCTCCTCACGCATTCCATATGGATCTCCGGTCACTGCCGAGAAACTGCGGATGATCGACCAGGGCGAAGAGATCATGCGCGCGTTCGGCTTCAGCCAAACGCGAGTGAGGCATCACGGTGAAATTGCGCGCATTGAGATCGGTCGCGAAGAAATGCCTAAAGCTCTCACGTTGGAAATGTTTGAGCGGCTCAGTCGCGAATTCAAGCGCATCGGTTTCCGCTTCGTTGCAATTGACGTCGATGGATATCGGACGGGCGCCCTCAATGAAGTGCTCACCCAAATCAAATTGGCGTAATGAAAGTACTTGTCATCGGGTCGGGAGGCCGGGAGCACGCGATCGTTGACGCGATTGCGGAGAGTTCGAAAGTCACCAAGATTTTCGCAGCTCCGGGCAACGGCGGCATCGCCGAACATGCGGAGCTGGTCTCAATTCAGGCTGACGACGTTCCTATTCTTACCGAATTTGCGAAGAATCAGCGAATCGACCTTACTTTTGTCGGGCCGGAACTGCCCCTAAGTAAGGGCGTGGTTGACGTATTTCACAAGAACGGGCTGCCGGTGGTCGGTCCATCCGCGCATCAAGCTCGCCTGGAGTCGAGCAAAAGCTTTGCCAAGCAGTTCTTTAAATCGAACAACATTCCAACGGGAGAGTTCATCGAATGCTCGACCCCAGGAGAAGCGTACGGCGTCATCGAAACTACGAAATGGCCCGTCGTCATCAAAGCTGACGGCCTCGCCGCGGGCAAAGGCGTCGTCATTGCAGAAGATGCTGATCAGGCGCGAAGCACGATCCAGCAGTTCATGGAGTCAAAGACTCTCGGCGAAGCGGGCTCGAAGGTGGTAATCGAAGAGTACTTAGAAGGACAGGAAGCATCGTTTCACGTGTTTGCGGATGGGACCGATTATCAACCTATGGTTGCAGCTCAAGACCACAAGCGCCGATTCGATGGCGATGAGGGACCGAACACCGGCGGAATGGGTGCGTATTCCGCGGACACAATCCTTTCGCCTGAACAGCATTCCGCTGTGCTCAGCCGCATCATCGAACCGACGCTCAAAGCGGCCAAGTCGTACGCCGGGGTTCTTTACGCGGGTCTGATGTTGACGTCGCGAGGTGCCAAGCTTCTTGAGTACAACGCCAGATTCGGCGATCCGGAGACGCAGGTGGTTCTATCCCGCCTGAAGACCAGCTTGATCGACGTTCTGCAGGACATCGTGGAGCATCGATTGGCGGCCCGAAACCTAGAATGGCGGCGCGATCCGGCTGCGACCGTCGTGTTGGTCGCGGCAGGTTATCCAGGCAAAGTAGAAAGTGGGAAACAGATCTTCGGTCTTGATGAAGCGAAGCGGATCGAGGGTGTGAAGGTATATCACGCCGGAACGCGCCGCGAAGGTGGAAGGATTTATACGGCGGGAGGCCGCGTTCTGAACGTGACTGCGCGCGGAGCCACGTTGGCAGAGGCTTTGGAGCGAGCGTACTTCGTCGCAGAGATGATAGAATTCGACGGAAAAGACTATAGAAAAGATATCGGAAAGAAAGGACTCGCAGGGGAGAGATGAGCGGAGCGAATGCAAGCCCGACAGGGCGCAGCCATCAAGAGATGAGCGGAGCGAAGCCGGTTGTTGGAATAATTATGGGCAGCGATTCGGACCTCCCGACGATGCAGGAGGCCGTAAAAGTTCTTAAGCAGTTTGAAATTCCGTACGAGATCGGTGTTTATAGCGCGCACCGATCACCACATCGCACGGCCGAATACGTGACGACGGCCCAGACCCGTGGTTTGAAATTGATTATCGCGGGAGCCGGCAGTTCTGCGCACCTCGCCGGCGTCACTGCGGCGGAAACGACGCTTCCCGTGATCGGAGTCCCTATTGATAGCTCTCCGTTGTCCGGCTTCGACGCTTTGCTGTCCACCGTGCAAATGCCACCGGGAGTGCCTGTCGCAACAATGGGAGTCGGAAAGTCTGGCGCGACGAATGCCGGTCTTTTTGCAGTGCAGATTTTGGCGCTGACGGACGAGGTGCTGGCCGCGAAGCTTAAAGACTACAAATCGCAGCTCGAAAAAACGGTTGCTGAAAAAAGTAAGAAGGTACAGGAAAGCCTGTAAACAATTCGGCCGATGAAAACCTTCAACATCGTTAATTTCGGCTGCCGCGCTTCTCAGTCGGAGGGCGCATCGATTCAGCAAGAGCTTGTTGAGTCGAATGCGATGCCTGCCAACTCTCCATATGACGCCGCAGTCGTTATCGTGAACTCATGCACGGTGACCGCCGAAGCCGACCGTGACGTTCGTCAAACAATCCGGCGCATTGCGTCGCGGAATCCAAATGCGCAAATCATCGTCACCGGTTGCTACGCTCAACGCGCGCCCGAAGAACTCGCGGCACTTCCACAAGTACGTTACGTCATCGGCAATTCTCATAAGCCTCTCGTTGCGGAACTTGCACTGACTGCCGCGCAAGGCCATGCCGAAATTTTTTGCAGCGATATCTTCCTCGAGCGCCAATTGAAGCCTCTTTCCCATTTCGGTTCCGCGGGCCGGACACGCGCCGTGGTCAAAGTTCAGGACGGCTGCAACGCGAATTGCTCATTCTGCATCATTCCAAGCGTCCGTGGCCGGGGCCGAAGCATCGAGCCCGAAGCCGCGCTCGAGGAGATCCGTGAACTCGTTTCACGTGGCTACAAAGAGGTTGTCTTGTCGGGGATTCACCTTGGCACGTATGGACGCGATTTGACCAGGAAGACTAACTTTTATGAATTGATTTCGAGAGTACTCGAAACGCCGGGTCTGGAGCGGCTCCGCCTCAGCTCAATCGAGCCATTGGAAATGATTCCCGAGATTATCGATCTCGCCGCGACCCATCCTGCGATGGCTCACCATTTTCACATTCCGTTACAAAGCGGATCGCAACGGATTCTGCGTGCAATGTATCGGCCTTATACACCGCAGTACTACGCGGAACTGTTATCAGGCATCCGCACCCGCATTCCTGACGCTGGCCTCGGGGCCGATGTCATGGTTGGCTTTCCCGGAGAAACCGACGAAGACTTCACGGCAACCTATCGGCTAATCGACGAATCGCCGCTGACGTACCTGCACGTATTTCCCTACTCGTCGCGTCCCGGTACGATTGCTGCTGATCTTCCCAATCACATTCCCGATCACGTCTCGCGTTTTCGTGCCAAGATGCTGCGAACGCTCATCGCTCAGAAAAATCAGGCATTCCGCCGCGCCATGCTCGGACGCAAAATCGATGTGCTTACATTGGAGGATGGGTCTGCGATCAGCAGCAACTTTGTCCGCGTGGCTTTGCCTTGGGCCGCTCCTGTTAACCAGTGGATGCGGGTTTTGGTAGCCGATCTTAACGACGATGGAGTTCAGGCCTCCAGGATTACCACAGCGCACGAAACTAATTGATCATGGGTGAGCGAGACGTAAAATCGTTTTGCTCCGGCGGATGCGGCAAAGGTTGAGGCTTCGCCGTGAAGATGCAGTTCGGGTTTGCCGGACGGCATCCGCACGATCTCCACATCTTTCCATTTGATGCCACCAGACCAGCCTGTGCCGAGCGCTTTGAATGCAGCTTCTTTTGCGGCAAAACGCGCGGCGTAATGAATCTCTGGCTGCGCGCATTTCTTGCAGTACTCGATCTCCCCTTCTGTATATATTCGATTGAGGAAACGATCACCGAAGCGCTGAATGGAATCGCGGATTCGCTCGTTGTGGACGACGTCGATACCGATGCCGGTGATCATGAGTTTGTATGTTACAGGTAAAACGTCAGGACCAAATCACCTTCCTTCATTCGGAGACCCTGGATCACCTCCCCGGGCTGGTTCATGCATTTTCCACGCGGCGGGCTGAACGAAACGACTTTTCGCTGGGTCCTGCCGATTCTCCAAATCCGATGATCCAGATGAATCGCGCCCGATTCCTTGCGGCGATTGGTGCGCCGGGTTGGCCGATTATCAAGCTGAAACAGATTCATTCTGGGATCGTCGTCGATGTTGACGATACGTCTGCTGCGAGCGAAGCGGTGGCGGGAGATGCGGCTCTGACCGCCCTGCGTGGTGTCGTTCTCGCTGTACAAACCGCCGATTGCGTGCCGGTTCTCGTTGCAGACATTGAAAGCCGGGCTGTCGCCGCCATTCACGCGGGATGGCGAGGTACCGCGGCGGGCATTGTAAAGATTGCGGTCACGAGGATCATCGAAAAATTTCACATCGCTCCGAAAACGCTTCACGCCGTGATCGGACCTCACATCGGCGTGTGCTGCTACGAAGTTGGGGAGGACGTTGTCCAGGCCATGCCCGACACGTCTGCTGTTGAGACAGGAGAGGAATGGTCGAAACCGCACGTCAATCTTGCGGCGGCCAATCGCAGGCAATTGATCGACGCAGGCATTCCGGAAACTCAGATCGAGACGTCATCACTTTGCACGAAATGCCGAGAAGATCTTTTTCATTCCTACCGCAGAGACGGCAAGCGAATGGGACATCTGTTATCTATCATCGGCTTGACTCCGTGAAGAAACCCAGAGCCACACTGGACCGAGTTCTCTCGAAAGCGGGAATTGCGTCTCGGACCACGACACGAGAGTGGATTCAGCAAGGCCGAGTTAAAGTAAACGGGCGCGTCATTCGCGATCCCGATTACTGGGTCGAAAGCGCGAAAGATGTGGTGCACTTCGATGGGAGAAGGGTTCGAGAGGAGAAGAAAACTTATGTTCTCCTAAACAAGCCGACCGGCATCGTGACATCCTTCGGAGATAACCGCAATCGGGCCACGGTGTACGACTGTCTCCAGGGGCTCGATCGGTGGGTTTTTCCCGTTGGCCGTCTTGATTTGGATACGTCAGGCTTGCTGATTCTCACGAATGACACGGAATTCAGCGAAAGATTGCTGCAGCCGGAATCTAAAGTCCCGAAGACCTATTATGGAAAAGTGGCAGGCGTTGTGAAACTGGACGAGTACTTTCAACTTGCTTACGGCCTCAACATTGGCCGCGGCGAGACCAGCGGTCCAGCCGTCGTTCGTGAAATTCGCGCAACGAATAAGTACACATGGTTCGAATTGACGGTCACCGAGGGAAAGAACCGTCAGGTGCGCCGCATGTTCGAAGCGATCGGCCATCCCGTCTTGAAGCTCGTGCGGATCCGTATCGGCGGACTTGAGCTCGGCGACCTTCCAATTGGGAAATTCAAAATCCTGAACCAAAAAGAGGCGGCACGAGCCTTGAAGGTGCAGTGATGTTTTGCAGGGCATACTTGTGGCTTTCCTCCTTCCTTAGTACGATGTGTGTGCTATGAAGTCGTTAGTTTTTGCGCTGCTGCTCGCGTTTCAGGTCCAAGGAGTCGCCCCGAACATTACTGGGTTCTCAGTTCAGGGCGAGACCGTGAATCTGAATTCCTTTAAGGGCAAAAAGCCGGTTCTGGTGGTCTTTTATCGGACTCAGGCTTGAGGGTTCTGTCGCGCGCAGCTCGGTGAGCTGCAAAAAAATTACGCGAAGATCAAGAGTCTC
>DATFXZ010000391.1:0-7805 GCA_035315305.1 Terriglobia bacterium
CAGCTCCCGTCGAATGGGACGAACTCGCAACTGCAATGGATAAAGAGGACGTGGAGAGTCTCTTTTTCGGAGTGGAAGACATCATTGAGAGACTCCGCCGGGTTGGCGATCTTTTCAAACCGGTCCTTACAATAAAACAGACGCTACCGCGTCAGGTGCTGCGATATATCGCCAGCCATACACCGCCATCGCTCGACCGCTACGCCCGGAAACGCGACTTCGCGAAGACGCGTGAGCCCGCCCCATCGCGTGTTCGAGCCAGCCGGCAAGGCAGCCGGCGCCGTTTTGTAGTTCAAAAGCACGCGGCCAGTCATTTGCATTACGACTTTCGTCTTGAGATGCACGGGGTGTTGAAATCCTGGGCTGTGCCGAAAGGGCCTCCGTACGCCAAAGGCGACAAGCGTCTGGCGATGCCGACGGAGGATCATCCGCTGGAGTATCTGGACTTCGAAGGGATCATCCCGAAAGGTCAGTATGGCGGAGGCACAGTCATGGTGTGGGATATCGGAACTTACGAGCCTCTCGAAGGCAATTACTACAAAGGCTATCTCCGGATACATCTCAACGGCCGAAAACTGAAGGGCGAATGGGATCTTGTGCGATCCAGAGATGCGGAGCGCCAAGTGTGGTACCTCATCAAGACCGGGGCGAGTATGCGATCGATTTCGAAGAAGCGCGACGATACATCGGTTCTTTCAAGTCGCTCGATGGGCGAGATCGCTGAAGCCGCCGACGCGACCTGGCAAAGTAATCGACGAGGGGCCGCATGAGCTCGCAGAACTTCCGAGCTTTCGCTTTACCGTGATGGCCAGTGCCAGGCCGGAACGTCCAGTTCTTTTGAACCTGCAATCCTTGTCTCGCCGAAACTTTTTTCAAGTGTGATCGATTTACAGCTGTGCTCGAGCAACGCTGCAATAAGCTGTGCGGCATGCGTCACAACAATGACTTGAGATTTTTCTGCCGCGCGCGCAATCAGGCGTGCGAGGGGAGCTAGCAGATCCGGATGCAGACTGGTTTCAGGTTCGTTCAGGACCATCAAGGCCGGCGGCCGGGGCGTCAGGAGCGCAGCAATCCAGAGTAGGTATCGCAGCGTGCCGTCTGATAATTCCGCGGCATCCAACGGTCTGAGCAGCCCGTGCTGCTTCATTCGCAATGTAAACCGTCCGGCGGAATTCGTGATCGACAGCTCGCTTTGAGGAAACGCATCGGAGACTGCAGCTGCAAGGGCCTCGACATCCCCGATTTCGCGAATAGTTTCAATGGCGGCTGCCAGGTCGGCGCCGTCGTTGCTGAGAATCGGTGTCCTTGTTCCGATGTGTGCTAAACGTGCGGGCGCATCGAGATCGGTTCTGAGGTGATCATAGAAACGCCAGGCGCGGATAGACTCTCTCAGAACTAGTGTCTCAGGAGAGTTCCGAGGATCGGCGACGTGCGTCATCATGCTGTCAAAGGAAGCTAGATTTTGCGTCGCGATGTTCCAGTTCCCATCGCCGCCTCGAATGCGGACGAGAGGTCCCTGCCGGTCTACCAGCATCGCTGCGGGCCGGAGGACAGGACCATGCCAGATACACTCACGCTTAATTTCCGGATCGAGCCCGAATGCGGAGGTCGACGGTATCGGTAGACCGAGATCGATAAGATAGCCAAGGTCGTCGCCGGCAAATCCTAACCGAAGGTTCACCGGGTGCTCTCGACGAGTAGCTTCCACCGCATGCTCTCCGCGGCGCACGGACCGGGAAATAGATTCGGGACCGGCCCAGAGCGTCGACTGTAACCCTCCTTCTCTCGCAAGCGACGGCACGACTCGACCTTGTGCCGTATCTCCAAGCAGGCGCAGTGCTCGATAGAAGCTGGATTTTCCACTACCGTTCGGTCCCGTAACGATATTGAGCTTTTGTAACGGGATTACGATGTTTCGCAATGAGCGGTAGTTCGAAATGGCAACGGCAGTCAACATTGGAAGATTGTATTGCTGCGGTCTCTCATTTCAGTGCTTACTTACCCGAACAACGCCAAGTCCGTATGTATTTGTGATCGTCCTCGACGACAATGCGTAGCGACCCATGTGCCGTCTCGTTTCCGAGTCTTCAGTGAAACTGTTTTCTGATTCACGAATTGTCGGAGTGGATTGTGAGACTTTTCTTCTTCCATTTCGATGCCGTCCGCGAGCTGAGTTGGTCAAGCTTTTCGAACAACGAGTGTTGCGGGCCGAAGCGATCCAAAAGTAATCAACAGCAGGAATAGATACAGAAATACAGATCCAACTCGCCGGATGTCCGTGCATCCGTGTTGGGAAAAGGTGAGGACGTATTGGTGATGATGCCGTATATCTTCGATGACCGCATGCGCTCCGGGCTTCATAACCCGCGCGATCTCACGAATGGCCTCGGCGCGATCCTCTGCTTTATAAACATTGTGGATCGCCGCTTTCGATACTACGACATTGAACGTATCGTCAGCGAACGGTAGCTTCCGCATGTCCGCCGTTTGCACAACAACGCGTTCCGCTACTCCCTCTCGCCGCGCGTTTTCCAATGCGGCTTCAGGACCGTTGCCCGTGAGATCCGCGGCTTGCCAGATGTCTATTCCCGTCGCCCGGCCGGTATTAAGCCGTTTTGCGGCTCCGATGAGGAGCAAACCGCGACCGCAACCGACGTCGAGTACTTGTTCGTGACCCGACCAGGGGATTCGGTCCAACAGCCGCTCCCGGCTACGCAACTTACCGACTCTGCTGTACCAGAGCATCCACACGCCCATCAAGCTGCACCCAATGCCGGTTGTCAATCCCATCCCTGTGAGCACAAGTACCGGCTTCGGAACATCGAATCGTCCGGATAAGGACGCGAGCGTCGTCGCAGCCCAGGCGAGGAAGCCGATAATTCCAACTAGAAACAAATTACGAACAACACTGGGAGCATCAATTCCATAGTCGGGGCGTTGTTCGGGATGTTTAGTTGCAGCCATCGCGACTGATGATAACCGATTCCAAGCCCGTGTCGTCTTGGGGGGCACGGTGGCAGCTTCGTAGCCGATCCGTCATAACGACTGGGCCACTCATGACTGCTCATCCTCGCTTCTTGATCTAGATCAAGTGTGTGCTTGATGTAGATCAAGTCTGTCCTTGATGTAGATCAAGTTGCACTTACGAGTTCGAGCAGGTGGAAACCGTCAAGGAAGGTTTGGGGCGGGTATCCAACGGGAAGAGTCGCGTCGAACGTCATGCCGTGCCGATTAGCTTGACCCATGCCTAGCGAGTGACTCGACCGGCACTTTTCGCGCTTGAATTAGCGAACGATCCCTGCGCCGGCCGATTCAATATCCGCCAGCATTCGCTTGGCTGTGTCGGCATCGGTCGCATCGGGGCTGAACTTCAAGTAGAGTCGGATGTTTTCCGCAGCGCCTGAGTAATCCTGTTTTTCCGCCAGAATGACCCCGAGCAGTTGGTTGATTTTCGGTATCTTGTGTTGAGTGTCACGAGTGGCGGCCTCGCGTGCGTGACCCTCCGCGACATCCAACTTTTGCAGATTGTAGTTTGCGAGGGCGCTGAAAAAATAAATGTCCGGCGCAACAAAAGGGTTCAGTTTCAACATCTGTGTTGTGTACTGCACGACGTTTTCCCATTTTTGTTCGTAGGCCGCCAGACCAGCTAGTTGACCATAGGGGTTGATGAATTTCGGATCGGCGTTGACGGCTTCCTGATAAGAGCGAACGGCATCATCGATCTTGTTCTGCCGCTGATACGTAAGCCCGAGTTCATGCCATGCGATGGCATATTTCGAATAGCTCGCGACCGCCTTCGTCAACTCCCGCTCGGCGTCCGGCCACTTACGCTTATTGAAATATTCAAGCCCCTTCTCGTACGCTCTACGCGCATCTTTCGGCGCCTGTGCCGTAGTGATGCTAAACGTGTATCCCTCCACGTTTGCGAGCCGGCGAAGGCGAATTGTTCCGATGTTCGGATCGTCCAGCGACCGACGGAAGCCAAGCACGATCGAATCGGATTGGAATCCGGCAAGATTAGCGCGGATTTCACATCCGTTGAGGTCGCGTTCATTGACACCACTTTGAGAATTCAGTCCGCCTGTGCCGCTGCTTGACGACAACGGATCGAATCCACCGACACTCGCGTCATAAAACATTCCGGAATTCCGTGCGCCCAGTTGAAAATTGAAATTTCCCTTCGAATCCGTGTAGGCCTCAGGCCGCACGACACCTTGGCAGACGCGCTCGATAATGACATGGTCGGGCGGATTTGTTCCGTCGGCCAGTCTCACATTACCGGAGATATAAATCGGCCTCTGTTCGAGATCCGGAAAAGTCGGTTGCTGTCGCTGCGTCCGATCCGGAGCTGGAACCGAATTGCCCGTCGGGCGGCCGGCTGCCGGTTGTTGTCCGCCTTGAGTGCCACCCGAAGGTGCCGACGGCGTTTGCCCACCAGCAGCGTCTTGCGCAAGAGAAAACAGTGAGAACAACAACCCGATTGCCAAAAGCGCCACAACTCGTGCCGCCCGAAAACAAATGGTGTTTGTCATAGGAGTTCCTGTCCTGTCGCATTATGACACAGAGGTTTGACCGCTCCGCGGATTATGACTCAGTTCACTGCCGCCGCAGGACGAAATTGCCGGCAGCCCCACACGACTCGGTGCACGGTGGTGGAGCAACGTAGGTGTCCTTGATCTTTTTCCGGTACTCCGGGTAAAGCGTCTCGCGATAGCCGAGCACGGCCTCTCTTGGCAGGTGATAGAGATTGACGAACTCATCGGCGAAAGGATTCTGATCCGGAGCGTAATGGGGGACACGGTCGCCTGGTTCCCGCCCTTCGTAGGTCGTTACGCACTCCGCGCCGTAGTCGAGCGGCGTTCGCGATAACCGAAAGCTCTTCGAGACGATTTCCGGCTCCACGAGGTACACCGGATCGGTCGCCACCATCAGGACGGTTAAGACGTCGCCGTGGCGGAAGAAGCGCCAGTCGATGGTGGCCTGGTCGGTCAACGGCACCCCCGTCTTGCGAATGAAGCCCGCCTTCAAGTGCGTGGTCCGCGCCGCGATTGCGCCCCCTTCCCAACGGCCCACTGTGAAGCCGGCCTGCGTGTGGAGCGCGTGCTCGGAGGGCCGTGGACGACCATCCATCCAGATGATCATTCCGTTCCAGTCTTCCCACGCTCCGATCGTGTACGACACGACGCGGTTCGTCACGGGATCGGTCTGGCTCGTCACTCGAAGACCAAAGGGACCGAGGACCATGTAGGCCGCGCCCCAGCCAAAGCATTGCCGCTCGATCATCGACTTCTGCGACTCGTCGTAAGAGAGCGCTCGGGAGCGCGCTTCGTCGGTGAGTGCGAGCCCGAGGTAGTCCACCGGCACCGAGTCGTTCTGGACGTCTTCGGTGCCCAGGGGAGCCCACGAGCCCACGAAGTCGAATTGTGCCGACGCCTTGCTCGCCGCAAGAACGACGAGCAGGAACGCGACGGCCGCGCGGCGGGCTACCAGGTGGATGAGCATGGCGTTGGATCCCATTTGGAGCCGTCCGGCTCCTTCTTGAAATGCGGGCTTACGATGTAAGGCCCGGTCAGGTACACAGGGTCTTCGACAGTTGTGGTGACGAGTAAGAGTGTGCCGCCATCGGGGAGCGGTGCGACGTCGAAGTGCTCCGTCACATTCGCGCGCTCGCTGTACGGCACGCCGTTTTTCCTCAGATAGCCGGCGCGCAGGTTCGACGTGACGACTCTCAAGCTGCCGCCGCCCCCGCCGGCTGGGGTTGCCGGTTCCCAAGTCGCTGTCGATTCACCCTGCCAGCTTCGGGGCCCAGATGAAGATGACGACGCTGCTGCCGCCGCGCCCTGCGAGAAGTGGAAGAGGCGTGTCTGCGTTCCGGCGTCCGTCTCGATGCGCAGCGTGTTGGCATCCTGCCATGTGATATGCAGCCGGCCGGGCACGCTCATGATGGCGCCCGCACCATAGGATTTGCACTGATTGCCCGCGCGCTCGTCGGCGGCCGGATCCCAGCCGTTAATGATAGGCAGCGCCGCGGGCGAGGCCGGAATGCGACGGTACTCACCCTTGGCGGGCGTCACCATCCGGTAGCGCCAGTTCTCAGTCACGTACGACACCCAGTAGCCGGTGAGGTCGATCGGCGCTGCGTCGCGCGCCGAACTCGCGGCGCGGCCTTGCTGTTGCGCGCGCAGGGCTGTAGGTCCAGCGAAGGCCCAGAGAAGGAGCAGGACCAGCACGGTAGCGGCGGCCGACCAGGTTCTCAAGACTTCTCCTTGGCGAGACTGCGGTATATAGCCTCGATGAAGTGATCCGTTGTCCAGGCGCCGTTTGGATTGCCGTAACGTCCCATGTAGCCCTTCGCCGGTTGCGCGGCCTTGACCTCAGGGAGCGATCGTCCTGCCTTGATCAGATCGCGGACCCGGTCTCGAATGATCGTCACCATGTCGCGATACTCGACGACGTCGAACTGATCGCAGAGGCGACCGTGTCCGGGAACCACGATCGTGCCGGCCTCGCGCGTCACGACGGGTACCGAGGGTACAGCCAGTTCGACGAGACGATTAAGCGCAGCGATCTCGCCCTGGATACTGCCGCCGCGTTCGATGTCGATGACGGGAAACTGCTGCGTATCGAGTATGTCGCCGGCAACGACGACATCGGACCGCCTGAAGAACGCGAAGACGTCGCTATCGCTGTGTGCTGCATCCTGGCGCAGTACTTCGATCGCCTCGCCGTTCAAGTACATGTATTTCCGCGAATAGTGAAACACCTCAGTAGGCCTCCCGCCGGCTGGAGACTTCGCCATGTGCCGCAGAACAGCCTCGGCCGAGAGAATCGGAGCCACTAAGTCGGCGGGATTCGGTCCGCCCCCTAACGTGCTGCCGCTAAAAAGCTTTTCTCCGGCCTTCGAGAGCGCTTCGTTGCCGCCAACATGATCTGCGTCAGGTCCCGTATCGATGACGTAGCGAATGGGCTTCGGCGAGATGCGCTTGATCGCTGCCAATACGGCCGGCGCGTCCGCAGCCGTTCCGGCGTCCACCAAGACGACTCCGTCCTCGCCTATCTGCACGCCGATGTTCCCGCCGGCGCCGGCGATCACGAAAAAAGAGGGACGAACCTCGAGGATTTCCAGGCTTTTTGACGAGGCTGCGGCCGCTTGCGTCGACGCAGCCCTCAGAGGTTCGAGGCCAACGCCATGTCTCACGGAAAATGCCGCACAGACTGCCACCACGGCGGCAACCCGCACCCGGCGGCACCAATCTGGCAATGTGGTTGTCATAATTCGCCGTACGGTAACGCGGAGGCTAACACACAATTTGGGCGGCCAACAAGAACAAGGCCAGGGCGAAGTACTTGCAGTGTGTCACTCGGTTCAGGACAGAATGGTTTTTCGCGGAGGCCCGGTCATTGAAGATCGCTACTTTTAACATCAACAATATCAACAAGCGTCTGCATAATCTCATGGCGTGGCTCGCGAGGGCGCAGCCGGACGTCGTTTGCCTGCAGGAACTCAAGGTTGAGCAGCGAGCATTTCCGGCAAGCGCCCTTCGTGACCTCGGCTATCGCGGAGTATGGCTAGGCGAACGTTCCTGGAACGGGGTAGCGATCCTGGCGCGGGAGCGCGATGCGCTGCTGACGCGATCGAGCTTGCCTGGGAATCCGAAGGATCGCCAGGCACGCTATATCGAGGCGGCGGTAAATGGCGTGCTGATCGCTTCCATCTACCTTCCGAACGGAAATCCCCAACCTGGCCCGAAGTTCGATTACAAAATGGCATGGTTCGAATGTTTAATCGAGCACGGCGCGGAACT
>DATFXZ010000392.1:0-6066 GCA_035315305.1 Terriglobia bacterium
CGAATGTTCCATTCTTCCTCGCAAAATGGTCGTGTTCGCAGTGGTCCTGACGATCGAACAGCCACTGCACCTGACAATTCATGACGGACGGCGAAAACCGTCCAAGCATGTTCAAGCAAGAACGCTCCCAAAGGATCTTCCGAGGAATACTGAGGAGTGGAAAATTCCGATCGCGGAATTGACAAACTCCATACGCGAAGCGATAGCCTGCGGAATTGACCGCCTGCACTACTGCCGGGTTAAATCGTCCATCGGGGTAGGCGAAGTGGTCCACAGTCGCGCGGAGCCGGGTCTCCAATGTCTGCTTCGAACTCACCAGTTCCGCGTAGGCATTCTCGGGTGTTTCGCTGGGAAGTACACAATGTGAGGCTGTGTGCGACCCAATCGTCAAACCGGTCCGGTGCATTGTTTCGATCATTTCCCAGGTCATCGGCGCCATATCATCCAACTCGCCTTCGGGCAGCGGGACGCGTGCTTCCAGCGATGCAAGCGCTGCAGCGATCTGCTGTTGCGGAAAACCGTTCAGCGCGATCGTCATTAACTTGAACGGTTCCTCATCGGAGGCCCTTACCCGTTCCAGGGGACCGGCATCGAAACCATTGTCACGGAGCGCAGCGGACAGAGTGCCGGCCAGTGGCATGCCGCATTTCTGAAGCAACTGGAGCATTCGGTAGAAACGGTCAAAGATCTGAGGCCGTCCGGTTCCGATGAGGCTCGTCACAACGAAAACGGCAGCTGGAATACCTTTCCTCTGAAGGAGGGGATACGCGTGATAATACACGTCACTATAACCGTCGTCGAAAGTAATTGCCGTCACAGGCCGGCGAAACGGGCGGTCCGCTTCCAAGTGATGAGCAATCTCATCCAGCGACACGAATGCGAATCGCTTTGCCAGCCACTCGATGTGGCGCTCCAACATCGCCCTGCTGATCAGCATCGATGGAATGGTGCTTTTCTTGCTGCCGTCGAAATCTTCAACCACGCGGTGATACCCCGCGATGAAGGGGATCGACGCGCTCCTTGTGTCTGCGATGAAATGGGACGCGCCACTCCAGGTGTACGCATACGCGAGACAACTTTTACCGATTGAGCGCAGCGTTGGCACGTGCTCTATTCAGCACCCGCCGTGCCATTTGGCGCGCTGCACGGTTCAAGATGATGGCTTGCTTATAAATCCGTGCGATTGCTTGAGGCGGATGCAATTCCAGGCGATTCAGGTCGCGGACTTTCTGCGCCCAGTGGAACTTGTATTCTTCATTGCCGTGCAGGAAATCGTATTCTGAAGCCCCTTCTTCTATAGCAGTCTTTATGGCAAGTCCCATCGTCGCGACGCCTACGCTATGCTTGCTGTAGACCGGATCGAATCCCGATTGATAGAAGTAGAACGTCGGCCCATACCGCAATCCGTAAAGCGACGCAGCCGCTGTGCCGTCCAGCCACAAAATGAGGAGTCTCAGCCAGCCCTGTCGGGCTGCGAGTTGGGCGAACTCTCGATGAAACGAGATTACGGAAGCGGAGTTGAACGCTTCCGACAGCCCTGTCGTATCCCACCGTTTCTTGTGAAGCTCTATTGCGACGTCCAGTGCGCGGAGGACTTCAGCCGGTGCTTGGACGCAATCGACCCGAAGGTCGAAATTTTTTGGAAGATTGCGAAGGTACCTGTTGATGTTTTTGCGGATGTTGGGTCCCAACGTCGTCAGATAGCTGGGCCACGTATGTCCTCGCAGATCAATATACGGGCAAACGTTTAGCTTCGTGTTTGCCACGGTCCATGCCCGCTGCTCCAAGTGATTCGCTAATACAGACGCGAGAGAACTCTCATCGCGCAGCTGGCTGAGTTGAAGCATCAGACCGCGGCTGTGCAGGTGATCCGCAAATTCGGCGACGACTTCGTTTTCACGCCCTTTCAGGGCGATGACGTCGAGATAGTCGGAGCCGATGACGCCGCTGCCTAAAAACTGCAACACACGAGGCATCATTCTCATGACTTGCGCAGGCCTTTCGGCAACAGGCAGAATGCCTATCAGATTTCCGCGATCCAGAGCCGTCAAAATACGGAGCCGGCCCTGCGCCAAATGCTTCCACCAAGTGGATAACCATTCATGCGTAAGGAATACACAATCAGAAACGCTGGACTCGAGAAGGGTGTTCCATTCGTCGCGCTTGGCTGCGAACTCTTCGAAAGTTTCGATGGTTTCCAGTTTCATATGTCTTCATCCTTGCTGCGGCGTTCCGGGCTAAGTGCAGCGGGGTTTAATGAAGTCCACATACCCTTGAACGCCGGCGCTAATCCGAACTTCAAATAACGCAATATGCGAGGACGTAATCGATTTCTGAAAAGAAACAGCCATCGGTGTTCACGTTTTTGTTTAGTCCATTCAAACTTCCAGTCGTCGTCGCCGCCAAGCAGGTCGTATTCCTCGATTCCGCAGGCGCAGGCGTCTTTCACAATCAGATTCAGCAGCATGTTGCCTGGCGAATAGCCCTGATACTCAGGGTCATAACCGATCTTGACCGCACACAACCTCTTCCTGTTTTGCAGAATGTAGCTGAACGCAATCCGCTCGCCCGCGACGCGAAGGAAATTAAGCCGCAACTGCCCAAGATCCGCTTGACCCTTTGCAAGGCGCGTGTAGAACTCAGTCACGGCAGCATCGGAAATCATCGCCGTGCCATTTTCGCCCTTCCAGGCTGCGGCTTCGATTCTGAGGCCGTCTCGCATTGCCTCATCGACTTGATTCCGATGAGTAATGACTTCCACGTCCACGGGACCCATTCTTCGAAGGCGTTGGTATCGCTTCGTAAGATTGAAACGGCAGCCGGCTCCGAGGCCGCTAAAGAAAGTCTCGTAATCGCAACCGAGCCGGATGAACGGTGAAACCGGGGCGATCCATTCTCCTGTCAGCCAGCCATCATCGGCAGCCAGCGTCTGAATCGATTGAATCGTTCGCGACGGTTGGGCGATTTGTGTGAGCAAAATCAGATCGCAACTGTTTTCGGCCATCAACTCGGTCCAGATCGCTGCGTACAAGCGCGGTTCCTGGTTAGCTACTATGAAGTCGTAGCGCGGCGTGTGGGGGTTGTAGATCGCCTGGAGAGCATCTGCCTTGAGACCGTATATCCGCACGTGCGTCCGCATCATTGGCGCCACCGCCACAAGCCGTCCACCTGCGCGGACGGTTACCACATGCAGTTGATTGCCCTTACCGAATGACTCCCACCAGGTACGAAACCACGTATGCGACAAAAACAAACGATCGAGGGCCCATTCGTTGACAAGCTCGTCCCAGTCGGAGGCGATGGAGTTGAACCGCTGAATGTCCCGAATCACTTCAATTTCGGGGGCCGCAACCATCAGCGGTTGTGTATGTGGGAGGACTTGTTCTTCGACCACACATCCTTCTTTCCGGTAACGAAATAGAATAGGCCTGCTACTGCCGCCAGATTCATCAAGGCGAACGTATATGGCAGCAAGAACAAGCGCCTCATGCGGCTCTCTTACTCTCCGCCGCAATCACGATTGGTGCCGTCACTTCACGACGTGACAAGAAATGACCGATAACAGCGAATGCGTACCATGCCGCCTGAAGTGAAAATGTGATCGCATAAATGCCGCGTAACATAAACAGATTCGTGAGAAACAACGCGAGCAGGGCCCACGGAACAAGAAGCCTGCCCAATTTGTGCGAAACGAACTGGATGAAGATCGGGTTTCTCCAAGGGGAAACCGCTTGCGGCAAGCTGGCGAGCAGTTGATAGTTGCCGCACAACGTTCGGACTTTACGCCCGTATTCGGCAAGCGGGCAGCATGCAACAGAATCGTACGCCTTCGCTTCAGGCTCAAATACCGTACGTTTGCCTCTAAGCACAATACGTAGTGGCGTCAGTACATCGTCGAGGATCGTGTCTTCGGGCAACTCCTCATACAGCTCGCGTCGAATGGCGTAAATTGCTCCCGTCGCGCCGGCAATGGAGTGAATTTCGCTTTCCATGGAACGTAGTGCTTTTTCGTACCGCCAATATAGGCCGACCTCGGTGGTAGCTTCTTTTCGGGATTCGTCCAGTAACAACAATTCACCGCTCACTGCTCCGACGCTTTCATCTGCGAAGCTGGCGGCCAGTTCACGAATCGCGTTCGGACTTAACGTCTGTCTGACATCCGCGAAAACCACAATGTCGCCGGTCGCGCGACGTAAAGCGCGATTCAATGCCGCAGCCTTTCCCGCGTGCTCACGGGAATGCGCCATTTCGACGCCCTCGGAGACGTATTTCCAAACGGCAAATTCCGAACCATCCGTCGGTCCATCCAGCGAAACAATGATCTGGAGCTTGCGCTTGGGGTAATCCAGCGCGAGGCAATTCCTCAGCTTGGCTTCAATGCTGTGTCGTTCGTTATGCGCCGCGATTACAAGCGTCACCATCGGCTCCCAGTATTCCTTCTTCACCGGGCGTGGCGCGATACGGCGCCAGATCAGGAGAACAGCGGGATAACCGAGGTAGACGTAGAAGACGAATGCGAAGCTGAGCCAGAATACGATTTGCATTAATCAATACCCGTCACAACCTCACCAGGTTCTTCGCCTTCATTCCATCCGTTGCATTGCGAGTATCGAAGACCAAAGGCGCGTTCCGGACGATCTCCACATAGTCGAACGATGTGTGATTCGTGATGATGATCGCCATATCAGAGGAAGCAAGCGCCTCACGACTTAGAGGCATCGACGCCATCTTCTGTCCTTCAACCTGCAACGAGGGCACGAATGGATCCGTATACGTGACTTCGGCGCCTAACGCCGACAGCAACTTGATTACTTCAATCGCCGGAGATTCACGGCTGTCGCTGATGTCCTTTTTGTACGTAACGCCAAGGATGTGCACGCGTGAGCCCCGCATGGCTTTGTTGTGTTCGTTCAACAACTCCATCGCGCGTGTGACAACGAACTTCGGCATGCCGCTGTTGACCTTATCCGCAAGGCCAATGAATCGCGATTCAAAGCCATCAATCTTCGATTTCCATTCAAGGTAAAGAGGATCGATCGGAATGCAATGGCCGCCGAGGCCTGGTCCCGGATAGAACGGCATAAAGCCGAACGGCTTTGATGACGCGCCCTTGATCACTTCCCAGACGTCGATCTTCATATGCGAGCACATGAGTGCAATTTCATTCACTAGAGCGATGTTCACGCTGCGAAACGTGTTTTCCAGCAACTTCACCATTTCGGCAACGCGGGTGGAGGAGACGGGCACAATGTGCTTCATCGCAGATCCGTACAGCATCGCCGCAAGTTCCGCGCAGCGCGGCGTGACGCCGCCAATCACCTTTGGAATATCTTTGGTTGCGAAATTCGGATTTCCCGGGTCCACGCGCTCCGGCGAGTAGGCCAGGAAAAAATCTTGGCCGACTTTCAAGCCGCGGGCTTCCAGGGCCGGCAGAATCAGTTCCTCTGTCGTTCCGGGATAGGTCGTGCTTTCCAGAATGATCAACTGTCCCGGACGGAGTTCTTTCGCGATGGCATCGGCGGCAGCGATGACATATGACATGTCCGGATCTTTCGTCTTTCGAAGGGGTGTTGGTACGCAGATGCTGACGGCCTGAAGGTTTCGGATCTCGGACAGATCCCGGGTCACGCGAAAACGCTTGTTACGAATTGCCTGCTGAATGTCTTTTTCGTCAACATCGGTGATATAGGAGCGGCCGGCGAGGATCGCCTCGATGCGCTTCGTATCGATATCGATGCCTGTGACGTTGAAGCCGGCTTCGCTGAACGTCAGTCCCAGCGGCAAGCCGACGTAGCCGAGACCGATGACCCCGAACGCCGCCGTTTTCGTTGCGATCTTGGTTTCGAGCTCAACGTAGGCTTTGGTTTTAATCGGGACCTCGTTTTCGACAATGGTACTCATGGCGTTGATTACCCCCTATTCCACCGTCACGCTTTTGGCCAGGTTTCGTGGCTTATCCACATCGCAACCTCGGAGGGCGGCGACGTGGTAAGCGAACAATTGCAGCGGTATGGTCGATAAGATCGGGTTTATGAATGGGTCCGCATCCGGAATGTAGATCGTATA
>DATFXZ010000393.1:0-2431 GCA_035315305.1 Terriglobia bacterium
ATCGCGCCTAGACGCTTTGGAGTTTTCAAGAGCTGCGGGGCAGGATCTGCGCAAACGTTGTCGTATGGATAAAATTCAAATGAAAAGAAATCGAAGGGAACCTTTGCGCCTCGAATGTAGGCCAGAAATCGATTCATCCAGGATCGGTTACCGGACGCATCCGCCCATGTGAGCAGTTCGTCTTCAAAATTTTGCAGGCTCGGGCCCCCGACCTTGAGCGGCGATTTGAGTTCCGCCAAACGCCGTGCAATTCCAGTGTACAATGCGGCGTAATCCTCTGGCGAAGCCCATTGCCCATCGGGTTCCTCGCCCAGCTCGAACCCTTCCAAACTGTAGTTTCGACGCAGCAGGTATTGGATCTCAGCCACAGCGTTCTCGGGCGTGTCGTACAACACGCTCACCGGAACGAGCACTGGCAGTTTGTTAGTGAGCTTGCTGCGCAGAATGAAATCGAACCCAGGCTGCTCTGTGTCGTCGTCGATGTCTTCGGCGCGATGCCAGGGATCGGTGGAGGAAGCGTAAATAATCGTCTGGCGATGCCGATCGGGTGCGTGCCGAATGTGATCGTGAAATCGTCCGTCCTTACCGATTCTTCCGAGATCGATCTCGTTAATCGCAAAGCCTAACGAGTCGCGAATATCCCCTGAGCTTGCCACCGCGATATGCGAACTCCGGCTCATTAGGATTCGCACAAACTGAACGGAGCGCGGAGGCTCTGTCAGTCGAACCAATTCGCTGCCGCCTTGAGCATTATCGATTTTTCCATTTGCGAACGGGTGCCAGTCGTCATCATCGTCGGGGTGCAGGTGCATCGGATCGTCGCCCGGCCAGTACTCGACGCGATATCGTGTGGCGTACGGCGTTCCCCAATGAATTCGGATGGCGTTGACCAATTTTGATGCGCCAAGGTCGATCACCACCCATTGCAGATGAGCGTCCTCCGATTCGCCCGTGAAATGTGAATCGAGATACGGATTACTTTTCCAAAATGAATTCGGATCGCCGTCCGCGATACGAGAGTAACCATCATCGTTTGCCTGATCTATCGTGTTTCCGCGGCGCGGCAATCGATAGCCATATGAAACGTCGATCGGTTCACCGAGGGAGTTGTCGGAAGTCCAGTATCCGCAATTGTGGACCGGATCGCTCCACGTACCGCGAGGGTTCCAATGCCAGACTTCGCCGCCCAACTCGGTTCGCAATCGATATGTTACCGGCCCGAGCCCGGCGGATAACATTTCAGTGATGTTCTTGTCCGTGAACATCTGTGCGCACTCGCCTTTCTCATGACCGTCGACGCCGGCGCCTAATGCTTCTGTCGGGATTAATCGGTTTACAGGATGGTCTGCCGACACGATGGCGGAAATTGTCAGCGACTTTTCGCCTCCGAGTATTGGCCCCGCGGCCGCTAATTGAAGAGCGGCTAGGATGACCACGGGTTGGCGTAGCCAGTTTTGTTCGAGAAAAGCCCATTCCCGCCATTCATTCACGGCGTGCTATGTAACCGTGGATGGATAAGAATGAAAGCATGGTAGGGACGGCGCGCTCCGCCGTCCGGACGCCGTAGCGCGGAGTCCCTACCTGCTATCGCTGCGCTTTGTCCAGTTGCTTCCTGACTTCTGCTTTTTGGTGACGAACATCGCTCAGATGACTCTGAAGAACTGGTAGTTGTGATTCTTGCGGATTTGGCTGGTGGAGTACCGTTCTGCCGTTCTTTCCACCGCGATATGCTGGCCCGGGTTGCTTGGCTTGACCGATCTGAAGAAGTAACTCGTCTTCCTGCTTCTGAAGCTCGTTGTAACGGACCTGCAAGGCCTGAGTGTGATTCGAGGCTGCTTGTTGTTGCTCCACAATGGCCTTGGTTTTTGCCTCAGCAGCCTGTTGTTGACGTTGCGCTTCGTCCTGCTGCCTTTGATATGCGGCGTAATTGGCAGTTTGCTCGGCAGAATACGCGGCAGCCTTTTTAGAGTCATAATGAAAGTGTTCCTGAACTTCTTTTGGGAGTTCAGTGAAATAAACCTTCGTGATTCCGGATTTCGTTTTGACGACGATGCCATCGGGATCGACACCAGTGACAGTTGCGTCTTTGTATTGCTTGCCGTTAACCGTCGCGAAATCCTCTGCGAAGGCGGCTGGTGCAAAACATAGAATCAAGAACGTGACAACTCTTGTGCTCATGTGTTGCCTCAGGAGGCGGCTGCGTTTTCTCTTCTGATATTTTGGAATTCCCAGGTCAAGGACAATCCGGTTGGGAGGGGAACGCCTCGCCACAGTCGACTGTCATTGAGCGAACCACAACATGTCTGGTCTAATTCGCCGAAAGAGAAGCCATTTGAAACCGATCAGAGATTCTTTTCCGCGAGACCACAATGACACCATGAAACGGTTTGTCGCATTGAGTATTGCACTCGTCCTGGCCGGATGCGGCAAG
>DATFXZ010000394.1:0-4956 GCA_035315305.1 Terriglobia bacterium
TTGATGGCTGCGCCCTGTCGGGCTTGCGTTCGCTCCGCTCATTTCTTGATGGCTGCGCCCTGTCGGGCTTGCGTTCGCTCCGCTCACCTCTCCCCCTTCGCGAGCAAGCCACCAAGCCGCGCCGCATGGGTCAAGGCTTCGAGCCGCCGCGCCTCCGCCTTGGCCACCTTCAGACCGAGAGAAGTGATCCGGTAATAATTGCGCCGCTCATCGTCCGCATTCCGATCGGACCTGGAACCCGCGGCCTCGATCCATCCCTGATCGACCATTCGCGCCAGCGCGCGATAGAGCGTCCCGACATCCGGTACTGCTTCGCCTCGTTCTCGCGCGTCCTGCATAATGCCGTAGCCGTGACGGTCGCCATCGGCGAGGCTCAACAGAACATGAAATTCCACGGGCCGCAACGGCAGCGAAGTTTGCATTCGTCGATCGCGGTCCATTCCCATGTTTTAAACTCCCGATAGATGCGTTACGCATATATATATGCACTGCGCAAATAGTGCGTCAAGTCTTTTCACCATCCATACCGGACAACAGCCTGAAGCATTTCAATAAAAAACAACGTTTCCTCTAACGCTCATTCACACGTCGGCTTACGAGAATGCTTTTGTAACGAGTCGATACACAGAGGAGGAACAGACATGAAAGCGAGATACAGCTACCAGGAAACGTTAGAGAGCTCGGACAAAATCGGCTGGCGCGTCGAGGACGTCATTGGAGGCGACAAACGGCTGGACTTTGGCCGGCCGTTTCTGCCGGAGTCGTTCGCACGGGTGGAATCGATGGACTTTCTGACGAAAGACGAAAAACTTCTTCTGAACCAAATTCGCGGGTACGGCTACCTTTACACATTCGGCCTCGTCGAGGAGTTCATTCTGCCTTTCGTGCTCGACCATGCGCGCCCGCAGCTTAACGAAGACGACTATCGGACTCGGGCACTTCTGCGGTTCGCCGGCGAAGAAGCCAAGCACATCCAGTTGTTCAGAGAGTTCGCCGCTGAATTCAAGAATGGTTTCGCGACGCCCTGCGACACCATCGGACCTCCGCAGGAGATCGCTCGGGCGGTACTGTCGCACGATGCGCTAGGCGTAGCTTTGGTGATCCTGCAGATTGAATGGATGACCCAGCGGCACTATCTGGACAGTGTTCGGGACGACGGCGCTCTGGATCCACAGTTCAAAAGCCTGCTCCGTCATCACTGGATGGAGGAGGCGCAACACGCAAAATTGGACACGCTCATGGCGGAGGCGTTAGCTGACAATCGAAAGCCTGCTGAAATCGAAGCCGGTATTAGCGCGTACGTGGCCCTCGGTGCGCTGCTCGACGGAGGTCTGCGGCAGCAAGTCGAGTTCGACCTGGAATCACTGGAACGCGCGGCGGGACGCACAATGAGCACAACGGAAAGGGATCAATTCCGTTCCATCCAGGCACAGGCCGTTCGATGGACGTATCTGGGTTCCGGCATGACACACCCGAAGTTCCTGGAAACCTTAGGCAGCATCAGCCCTGATGCTCGAATGAAGGTTGAGGCAATGTCGGGGGCATTCTGTTGAATATCTCGTGCGAGGAGGCGGGTTGAATTTTTGAAAGGTCGCCGGCTTCCTTTCATTTTTCGAGATCATCAGTTTCCTTCGGCCAGGAACTCGCGTATCGCCTCCATGTAGCGTGGAAACTCTGCCTCGTGCTCCAGAAGCAAATGATTGTTGCTCTCTAGAGTCACGAGGCGGGCATTTGGAATGCCGTGCGCCAGTTCCAGGCCTTTCGCGTACGAGATACGACCATCGTTCCGGCTGTGTAGGACGAGAGTGGGCACGCGCACCATCGAAAGTTTTTCACGAATGTCGACAGTACTGAGCGCTTCCTGAAGGCGAACGGCGTTTTCTGGTGAGGTGGAGACGCGCATGAGCTCATTCATCCACCGAACCTGTTCGGGAGTGCCGTCCGGAATGAAAGCCGATGTGAAGACCTGGCGGAACGCAGGATTCGACTGACCCCACCCGTGCAGGATCAGGGTCTTCAGAGCTTCAAAGCGAGCGATCTCAGCCGGATCGGCCCCAACTCTCTTGCCTCTTGCGTACCCTCCATGAAGCACAAGTCGCGTCACGCGATCCGGATTGCGGATCGCATACTCGATGGATATCGCGCAACCCTGCGAGATTCCCAGAAGAGGAAATCTTTCGACGCCGGCAGCCTGGACAACCGATTCGAGATCGCGAACGAAAGCTTCAAACGAGATATCGTCAACATCCCAGTCCGAGAGACCATTGCTCCGGGCGTCATATCGAATGAGCCGGTGAGTGCGCGCCAGCGCGCGAAATACGTGCCGCCAGATAGGACTGTCCCAATCGTATTCCAGATGATTAAGCCAGTTCGCTGTCTTGATCAAAGGAGGGCCTTCGCCAACCGTTGCATATGCAATGCGGACGCCGTCGGTTGTCGTGCAGAATCGTATTTGCTGGGTGAGACGTACCTCCGGCTCACGTTCGAGGGCGGCGGCGCTTGGGATTGTTCTACGCGTTGTAGAAAGAGCTTCAGTCAGCGCTGCGAGGTTCTTTTCACCGGCATCGCTGAGTTGCTTTTTGCTGATCTCACGCTCGCGTTCGGCTTCTTCGCGACAACCAGCGGCGACCAAGGCTCGGATCAACATCGCGTGGGCGGAAACAGAATAGCGATCGGTCGCGACCAGGTGTCGTGCGTGGTGCACCGCCTCCTCAGGCGCCTCGATGTACAACCTGTTCACCAGAGTCTGTAGAAGCGCCGCTCGCGTCCGCCTCGCCGTCTCGCGTTCAGTGAGAAGCCACACCTCGAAATCCTGATGATCGGGGATCGCCAGGCCTTCCAGGAGCTCGCCCTGAAATTGTCCTGCGAGATCGAGCAGCCGCTGCGTCGATAGAGCGTTCGCGCCCCCAGCGAGTTCCCTTCGAATATTGAAAAGATCGACACTCGCGCTCTCGGCATCAAAGAGGACATACTCACGATCCGCGTAGATCCGGACCTGGCCAGGTTCATCCACGAGCGAACGCAACCGGCTCAGGGACCAGCGAAGCGAGGCACGGGGGTCGTCGGGTAAATCCCAGAGTAGATCGCAGAGCCGCTCGCGGCGATGACGTCGGCCGGTGAGAACCAGATAGGCTAGCAGCGCACGTGTTTTGCGGGATTGGGGAAAATGTTGCTGCGTTTTTCCCTTCAGGACCTGAATCTCACCTAAAACGTGAATGGCCAGCGTCGGCATGCGAGGTCGTTCCGGTTGCCGGTCGGTCATTTCGCTTTGGCCACCTCTTTTTGCCATTTTTTTTAAAGTCCTCAGTCCAAATCCGCTGTTGAGGAACGGATCTGCGGCTGCCCCGTAACCTGTGGGATCATATCGGCTAAAAGCACGGCGAACCAGCGGAAAACAAGCGAATCGTGTACTCTCAATGCGCTGCTGATATGCTCTCGTCCGCCTTCTTTGGAAAGGAGGACAACATGCGGGAGAAGGAGAACAATGAACACGTCCGAGAGAGAGGCCTTGGATCCCACAGAACGCCTGGCCAGCGATCTCGTTCACATCATGTGCGCCGCGAACGGACTGAACGAATTTTTCGAAAATGCTCTCCCGCCAATTGCCGGAGCGTTTGGCGCCAAGCGTGTGATTCTGATCGATTATCACGAGAACACGAATCATTTCGACCTGATGCGTTTCGTGGGCTACCAGAAGCAGGCTAGATTCGATCTGCAACGCGGTCTTCCTTCGATGAATCTTGAAAGGGCGCTCACCGAGAGACAGGCGTATTTCTTGGGGGACGATCGGAAGCGGCTCTATCTGCCGCTCTATTTCGCATCCACGCTGGAGGCACTCATCGTCCTCGAAGCGGATTCAACGATCGAGCTGACCCCGGTGCGTCAGCAAATCGCGAGAATCGTTTCGAAGTTCATCGGTCTGTTAATGTCGTCGAGCCGGCTGGGTATCAATCAGGGTGCACTGATCGATTCGAATGACCTCCAGCGGGCGCGCCAGATCCAACTGACGTATCTTCCTCCGGACAATTTGCAGACAGACCGTTACGAAGTCTACGGTTACAACCGATCATCCTCGATGGTCGGAGGCGACTACTTTGATTATTTCCGCTTTCGAGAAAACTCGATTCAATGTGTTCTCGCTGATGCCAGTGGCCACGGGCTTGCGGCTGCGCTCATCATGTCCACTTTCCGAGGGCTCCTGCACGCAGGCATCGCTGAGTGCCAGGATTGCGCGGCTTTGTTCACAACTCTGAATCAAGCCGTCTATTCCGGCAGCAGTGTGGTTCAGTATCTAACCGGCATTTTTGTGGATTTCGACGAGAGCTGCAATCGCATGACGTACACCAATGCCGGGCACTTTGATCCGGCAATCATTCGCGCGAATGGTGTCGTCGAACGGTTGACGGGCGGTGGTCCACCACTCGGTATGTTCAAGAACTCCAGGTATCCGGCAGCTGAAACGCAGATCCATTCGGGTGACCTGCTTGTTCTGTTCACCGACGGCCTTACGGACCTCCGGGATACAAACGACGAACTCTTTGGCGAGGATCGGATTTTGCAGTCGGCGCTGAAACACCGGGATCGTCCCCTTAAGGAAATCGCCTCGAGCGTGCTCAATGATGGGATCAGCTTTAGCGCACCGGCTAAGCCGGACGACGATTTGACTCTTTTCATAATGCGTTTTCGTTAGCAGTGCGAGTACGTATGGCTTCAGGACTCGTAACCCTGCACTTAAGAACCCGCAAAGAGTGGCGGGCATGGCTGGCAAAGCACCACGCATCGAGCCTGGGAATATGGTTCGTTTTCTATAAAAGTCATACCGGACAGAAGTCGGTCTCGTACGAAGATATGGTTCGCGAGGCGCTGTGCTTCGGATGGATCGACAGTCTCGTCAAACGCCTCGATGACGATCGATATGCCATAAAGGTCACGCCGAGACAGCCGACCAGCAAATGG
>DATFXZ010000395.1:0-8202 GCA_035315305.1 Terriglobia bacterium
CAGTGGTTCTTTTCCTCGCGTCCGAGCAAGCGAGCTATGTCACCGGCGCAATCATCCCGATGGATGGCGGACGACTCGCTGTGATCTAATTCGGAGTTACTGTGAGATATAACAGGAATCACAAAGACACAGAGACACAAAGACCCAGAAGCGCGCGATCAAGGATTTTTATTCGCGCGCCTCTGAGTCTCTGTGTCTCTATGTCTTTATGGTTTCTAGCCTCCGCGGCTCAGACGCCGGGACCCCAGTCGATCGACAAATTCTTCTCTGATTTCACTGCCGAATGGATGCGTGCCAATCCCAGCGCAGCCACGGCTACACGCTACTTTGCCGGCAACGATCAAGACCGATTGGAGCGCCAGCTAACGCCTGAAACTAATGCGTACCGTCGTGAACGCATCAATCTCGCGCGAAAAGGTCTGGCCGAGTTACGAAATTTCGAGCGCGCACGGCTATCCGACATCCAGCGTGTTTCCGCCGATCTCCTGCAGTGGCAACTAGACAATATTGTTCGGGAAGAGCCGTATCTGGATTATTCCTTTCCGCTGAATCAATTCAACGGCGTCAACGTCAGCATGATTGAGGCTCTAACTGTTCGACGTCCGCTCTCCAGCCTGCGCGACGCGGAGAATTACGTGGCCGTGCTTCGCCAGACCGGCGTAAGGATGGAAGAAGCGATTGCCGAAGCAAACCGGCTGGCGACAAATAACATGATTCCGCCGCGCTTCATTATCGAAGCAACATTGAAGCAAATGAAGCAGTTCGTTTCGACAGATCCCAGCGAGAATCCACTCGTTACAACGTTCGAGCAGCGGATGCGCGCAGTCAAAACAATTCCCGATCCACGCCGGACAGAATTCACAGAAGAAGCGGCAGGAATTGTACGTGAACAGGTGTACCCGGCATGGCAGAAGGCGATTGCTCTGCTCGAACCGCTGGCGGCGAAGGCGAGCAATGATGCCGGACTTTGGCGGTTCAAAGGGGGACCCCAAGCGTATGCGCACTTCCTCCGCCGTTTCACAACGACCGACCTGACACCCGAGCAGATTCATGAGATCGGTCTTCGTGAAGTCGCGCGCATTGAAAAGGAAATGGACGCCATCCTCCGCCAGTTGCATCGCACGGATGGTTCGGTGAAAGACCGAGTCGGCAAACTGAAAGGAGATCTTGCTTATCCCCTGACGGAAGAAGGCCGCAACCTTATCATGGCCGATGTCGAGCAAATCCTCAGAGATGCCGAAAAGCGATCGCAATCGCTCTTTGACCAGCGGCCAAAATCGCCTGTGATCGCACAACCATTCCCGCGCTTCCGCGAAGCCAATGCGGCCGCAAATTACAACTCGCCGGCGGCAGACGGTTCACGTCCCGGCATCTTTCAAATTCCCCTGCGGCCGGAGCGAATGACGAAGTTCGGCTTACGAAGCCTTGTTTATCACGAGACGGTACCAGGACATCATTTCCAGATCGCATTGCAGGTAGAGAATCAGTCAATCCCACGGTTCCGCCAGGCCGGCGCTTTTGGCGGCATTTCTGCGCTGGGCGAAGGATGGGGCCTCTACGCGGAAAGGCTCGCGGCGGAGGCCGGATGGTATGACGGAGATCTGGAAGGACGTCTCGGACAACTCGATTCGGAATTGTTCCGGGCACGACGCCTGGTCGTGGACACTGGTATCCATGCCAAACGGTGGTCTCGGCAACAAGCGATCGATTACGGGATCGAGGCTAGCGAGGTCGAGCGTTATGTCGTCAACCCTGGCCAGGCCTGTGCCTACATGATCGGTGAACTGAAGATTATCGAGCTGAGAGAAAAAGCTAAGAAAGCGCTCGGAGAAAAATTCTCGCTAAATCGGTTCCACGACATCGTTCTCAACACGGGCACAGTGCCGCTCGGAATCCTCGAGCGCCAGGTTGAAGCTTATATTGGGGCGACCAACCGTTGACCGTTGCTCAAGGCTTCTCGGCCCTCACAAGAACGTACTCCACCAACCTTCGCCGATAAGCCCCGATGAGAATGTGATCGATCACCTGCCCGAGCCTTCCTGCGACGAATCCCCGTATCCGCGCGAGTTCGCGGCGAACTTCTTTTCGACGCTGTTCGCGGTAATAGCCTGGGATCACATGTTCCCCGACTTCCCTCACCTCAATGCGCAAAAATCCGTGACTCGCAAGCCGCTCGCGATAATCCTCCGTCGTCCAGATATTCGTCTTGGGCACCTTCCACAAACGGCAGGTGAGCCCGATAACGGCTCGATCAACACTATTGTGCAGCGGCCGAGGAACCGTGTAATCGGAGAGGGCTAAGACGCCGCCAGGCTTCAGGACACGGTAGGCTTCATCGAAAAATCGAGCGCGTGTGTTGAAGTGCTCAGGACCTTCGATGCTCATGACATGCGAAAACGTCTCCTTAACAAAAGGAAGTGACGTTGCGGAACCATGATGAAAGACTACTTTCTCTTCGATACCGTTCTCCTGCATGCGTCGCCGCCCGTGTTCCACATGTTTCCAGGTGGCGTCGAGTGCGTCGATGCGGGGGCCGCCGAATTTGTTGTAGAGCAGCAGATCCTGCGGGCCCATCCCGGGCGCGACATCGAGTAGATGACTGCGGCTGTCCAAGCCGAGCATCGTGCCGATGCGTAAAACCAGGTTTTCGGCCGCGCGCAAGTAGTCTTCGATGCCGTCTTCCCACAAACCGAAATTGAGGTAACCGCCATGGAAATCGCCGTAATCTTCTGCACCAGCGGAGTAGAAATTTTCGACGGCGCGCTCGTGACTATCAATGCTCCACGTTTTGCGATCCATTGGCCGCGGATCGTATCGCGCGGGATGCCTCAATTTCAAATAGTAGGGGTCAGACCCCTCGGTACCGAGGGGTCTGACCCACTGCACGAGTACCGAACGTGCTGGTCTGATTCGACAGATTCCGGTATCCTTCAGCGGCGCCATTAATCCGCGGAGGGGAAGCTGCGGTACCCTTATTCACGATTCCATCGCGTAACAGAACTTGCGGCTATTAGCGCTTTCGCCGCGCTAGCCGTCGGTCTAGGCTGGAAACTGGCCGCGACCCTCGACGGCTCCGACGCCTGGATTGTGTTAGCAGTGTCCGTGGTGGCCGGTTATATAAAGGCCGATCTGATTTCCGGGATTGTGCACTGGCTCGCAGACCGATATGGAACCGAGACAACCCCGATTCTCGGTGCTAATTTCATCAGACCCTTCCGCGAACATCATTTGGATCCGAAGGCGATTGCGCGACACGACTTCATCGAAACAAACGGATCGAACTGCATCGTGTCCGCACCATGCATGGCTATTGCTTTTCTTCTACTGCCGATGACGCCATCGCTGTTCGCAACGTTTCTTCTGGGTGGAACGCTTGCGTTTTGTCTCGCAATCTTCGCTACGAACCAGTTTCATAAATGGGCCCACATGGAGACGCCGCCGCGGTGCGTCCGGTATCTACGGAAGTTCTGGCTTGTCCTCACGCCCGAACATCATGACATTCATCACAGCGCGCCATTTGACCGGAACTATTGCATCACTTCAGGGTGGTGGAATCCGTTCCTCGAGCGAGTTAAATTGTTTCAACGCGCCGAAAATGCGCTCGCATTCCTGACCGGTATGCGGCCGGCGGAGAGCACTTCGGCGTCGGGAAAACCTGAATCGTGTCCGATGGGCACACTTCAATTTGAACAAGACTGGAAGGGACTCACGTGACCGAGCCTACAAAAGAAGAATTGATGGCACGCATCGCCGAGCTTGAGAAACAGATGGGTTCTAAAAAGAGCGGCCGGCTCGAGTTTAAAGTCGGAGAGAAGGGCGGCGTCAGCGTTTACGGCTTAGGGCGCTTTCCTGTGACGCTCTATTACGAGCAATGGCTACGGTTGCTCGGGGCAGCCGACGAACTTCAACTGTTTCTTGAAGAAAACAAGGGCAAGCTAAAGCTAAAAAGCAGTGAATAGACCTGCCTTTGCCTCAGCGAATAGAGTTGGAAAAATACTAGCGCTTGCTTTGCTTCTGACAACGATCGGATGCGATCGCATCACCAAGCAGGCTGCCCGCACCAAATTGATGGGCGCGCCAAACCACTCCTACTTCGCCGGCACGGTGCAACTCGAGTACGCCGAAAACACCGGCGCATTTCTCAGTCTGGGAAGTCAGCTGCCGGAATGGGCGAGGACGACATTGCTTCGAGTTGGTGTTGCATTAGCTCTCGCCGCTCTGGTCCTGATCGCACTCAAGTATCAATGGTCGGGGTTCGCCCTGGCTGGTGCGAGCCTGACGTTCGCGGGTGGCGTTTCGAACCTCCTCGATCGCATTTTGCGTGGAAGTGTCGTCGACTTTATGAGTATCGGCGTCGGTCCATTAAGAACAGGAATATTCAATGTGGCCGATGTCGCCATCATTGTGGGCGGCGTGCTCTTGATTTGCGCCCGCAGCGGGATTCGCAGGGCAAGCATATTCCCTTCCTCGTGAGGAGGGGAATAGGCGCCCCGCGTCCTAGGTCATGTGCGGAATATGTGTTAGATTCCTCCTACTTTAAAACCTGGTGGCACTATGTATCGTTTCCTTTGGTTCTTCACCTGCTTCCTTGCCTGTGCTTCATCGCTTGGCGCGCAGCAGACGCAGAAGATCAAAATTAACTATCCCGCGAGGACGGGTACCACTTGGCCGCTATACATCGCCAAGGACGGTGGGTACTACGCGAAATACGGCCTGGATGTGGATCTCGTTTTTGGCGTCCATCCGGCCGGCATCGCGATGGTGGTCAACGGCGAAGCTGTCATGACCAACTACCCGCTCGAACAAGCGATGCAGGCGGCCTCCAAGGACGGCTCACTTGTCGCTTACGCGAGTTCATTCCGGAAAAGCCTGTTCGCATTGATGAGTAACACTGTTAAAAGCGTGAACGACCTGAAAGGCAAACGCATCGCCGTTAGTCAGATCGGCGATGCGCCATACAACTACACCGTCGGAATCCTTGCAAAACACGGATTGCGTGCACGCGATGTGCAGTGGGTAACGGTCGGAACCGACGTGAACGGACGCGTCGCTGCCCTGATGTCCGGACGGGTCGACGCTTCGATGATCACGGCGCCTGTTTATTTCAAGCTCGAATCCATCGGTTACAAGAGCCTTGCAAACATCAGCGATTACGACGACATCTACACTCCGACGGTTTTCCTCTTCAAGAAAACGACTGTCGCCGCGAACCCAAAGCTGCCGGAGTTACTGATTCGAGCTCACGCCGAAGCGATCAAGCGTCTGTACGACGACAAGGCATTCGCCGTGAAAACCTACCTCGCTTACAACAAAGAGGATCCCGGAGACGTGGAAAAAGTGTACGACCGCTACACCTCCAGTAACGTCTACGAGCGCGTGCCTTACATTCTCGCGCCCGCCGTGAAGTATGTGCTTGACCATCCCGCCGATGACCAGTCCGGGACGCAGATGACGAGGTTTGATTTTCGGACCGTGCTCGACAACAGCATCGTGGAGCAACTTGTGAAAGAAGGTTTCTTCGAAAAACTTTTCGGCGCGGGAATTAAAGCCGAAGAAGAACGCAAAGCGAAAATTGCGTTTAGATAGTTACTGTAGAGCCGGTCTATGACCGACCGATGTAGCTCTGAGGATCGTGGGCGGTCGTAGACCGCCACTACAGTCGGAGGCGACTATGCGAAAGACGATTTTTTTCTGGATGCTCACGGCCATCACGACAGGTCTTCTCCTGCGCACGTCCGTTTCAGCGCAATCGGGCGCAAAGAACGGCGAATGGCGCACGTATGGCGGAGACGTCGGAAATACGCACTATTCACCGCTCGATCAAATCAACGCCTCAAACTTCAACAAACTCACAGCCGCCTGGACTTTCAAAACTGACAGTCTGGGTCCGAGGCCCGAATACCAGTTCGAAGGGACGCCGCTCATGGTGAATGGTGTCCTCTACTCGACCGCCGGAACCCGCCGCGCAGTCGTTGCACTCGATCCGGCAACGGGCGAACTCTTGTGGACGCACAGTGAACGCGAGACGGCACGAGGCGCGGCGGCGCCACGACAACTGTCAGGCCGCGGCCTGGCGTACTGGACCGACGGGCGCGAAGAGCGAATCCTCTATGTCACGCCGGGGTATCGGCTGATTGCGCTGAACGCAAAGACCGGTGTTCCCATTGCCTCGTTCGGAAAGAACGGTGTCCTCGACTTGAAGCTCGAAGACGATCAGGAAATTGATCTCATCAATGGAGAGATCGGACTGCACGCGACTCCTGTGGTCGCAAAAGATGTCGTGATTGTCGGCGCGGCTTTCAAATCCGGAGGTGTGCCGAGAAGCAAGACGAATATCAAAGGTTACGTTCGTGGCTTCGACGTCAAGACCGGAAAGAGACTGTGGATCTTCCACACGATTCCGCTCGCCAACGAATACGGATTTGAGACGTGGGAAAACAATTCTTCTTCGTACACAGGCAACACCGGAGTTTGGGGACAGATCAGCGTCGATGAAGAACTCGAAACCGTTTACCTGCCAGTTGAGCTGCCGACCGGCGACTATTATGGCGGATACCGGCCGGGAAATGGTCTGTTTGGTGAGAGTCTGGTCGCTGTTGATCTCCACACGGGCAAGCGAAAGTGGCATTACCAACTCGTTCATCACGGCATTTGGGACATGGACATCCCTTGTGCTCCGATTCTTGCAGATATCACCATCGACGGCCGAACGGTAAAAGCCGTCGCACAACCGACAAAGCAGGCGTTCTTGTATGTGTTCGATCGCGTGACGGGAAAGCCGATCTGGCCGATTGAGGAACGGCCTGTCGAGCAGTCCATGGTTCCTGGTGAAAAGACCAGCCCGACGCAGCCGTTCCCCAGCAAGCCGGCGGCATACGACCGGCAAGGTTCGTCGGTTGATGATCTGATCGATTTCACTCCGGAACTTCGAGCAGAAGCGTTAAAGCTGGTCTCCCGATACAAGATGGGCCCGATATTTACGCCGCCCGTTGTCAGCAAGGTTGAAGGTCCGCTGGGAACTTTAGCAATGGCCGTGAATAGCGGCGGAACAAACTGGCCCGGCGGATCCTATGATCCTGAAACGCACATTCTTTACACCTTCTCGCAGAGTCAGATGGGTTCACTCGGCCTCGTGCCGGGCGATCCGAAGTTGTCTGGAGACTTCGGCTGGATCCAAGGCAATGCAGCAACAGGTGCGCGCACGAGCGCTGGTGCCGGGGCAGATGCCGGTGCTGATCGCGCACCGGCAACTCCGGCAGCAGAGAATGCAGGCGGCGGACTGACGGTTCAGGGCTTGCCACTGGTGAAGCCGCCGTATGGCCGCATCAGCGCCATCGATCTCAACAAAGGCGACATTCTCTGGCAGATTGCGCATGGGGAAACGCCCGACAATATTCGGAATCATCCGGCATTGAAGGGACTCAACATTCCGCGTACCGGCCGTCCCGGCGCCGTAGGCACGCTCGTCACGAAGACGCTGTTGATTGCGGGTGAGCCGGGAGTGTTCACGACTCCATCGGGCCAGCGAGGAGCGATGTTGCGTGCTTACGACAAAGCCACGGGCAAAGAGGTCGGGGCCGTGTACATGCCGACGCAGCAGAGCGGTACGCCAATGACGTACATGTTGAATGGGAAGCAGTACATTGTGGTGGCGATCGGAGGAAATGGTTACACGGCGGAATTGAGGGCGTTCAAATTATCGGAATAGATAAGCCACAAAGAGGCACAAAATTCACAAAAGGCTTTTACGGTGAGACGTCCTCCAGGAACCACTCCGTCGGGATCTCCCGACCCAATCCCAATTCTCTGGCACGCTTGACTACGGCCGAACCAAGCGCAGCAAATTGCGTCCCGGCGCCGGTATTGTTATTGAAGACGGTGATTTGACTCGCGCTTGTGCGACCTGCGACTTTGCCTGCCAGCAGTTCCTGGATCTCGAGAATCGAATCCCAAGCCCTAATTCCCTTTTGCGCAACTTCCCAAATGTCCGGCGATTGATCCAGCCTCGCGACCTCCTTCGAGTGCACGATGTAGAGATCGGACCTCGCAATTGTTTCGTCATCGATTTCCCGCCGCTTATTACTCGCATCCGAGCCACCGATGCTTGCGACATAGACTCCTTTTTCCACCCAACGGCCGTCGAATACAGCATCCCATGAGGCTGTCGCAGCTTGAACGACGTCGCTTCCATCGACAGTTTCG
>DATFXZ010000396.1:0-20486 GCA_035315305.1 Terriglobia bacterium
CTCGACGAATGCCACCAATAGAGGGAGGGATAGAAGCCCGCAATCTCTTCCTCGCACGGCATCGGATCCAGGAAAAGACATTGGCAGCACGCACAAGAATTCAGCGTGAAAATTTTCGTCGTACTCTCAAAGAGCCAGTCACTTCCGGTGAGCGCCGGCTGGGTGAGCGGACTCAAACAGACAGGACAGCTCATTGAAGCGCAAACTTCAGGATGAGTCGAATGCTGCGATTGCCGGGCTTGAACGACCATTTTTTCACCGCATCGAGCGTCGCCTTATTCAGATCCTGCAATTGCGAATTCGTAATCGATGCGGTCTTCACTTTTCCGTCCGGACCGATATCCACTTGAAGTGAAATCGTACCGGCCGTTCCTTTCTTCCGTAGTGTTTCTGGATAGTCCGGAAATATGGAATCGACAACCTCGATCGGCGCACGCGTCTCGATCTGATAGCTGATGCTCCCGGCCGGTACAGGCGGTGGCGGCGGAGCGGGAGTTGGCGGTGGCTCGCGGACTTCGGCTTCAGCGCGGAGTTCTTTGCGGAGAGCTTCCAATTCACGCAAATCAACTTCACGCCGCGCCATTTCGATTCGCTTTCGCACGTCAGCGCGTTTCAGGTTGAAGTGCTCGATGGCCGAAGACCGATCAAAGTGCGGCAAGTCGGAAGCAATGTTGATATCGCGTAAAGCCTGCGCGGATTGATCGAGCGCAAGGTGCGCGTCCGCGCGAATATCGTAGAAGTGGTCCGCGTATTCGGGCTCGAGATCGATTGCCTTGGCGATCAGGGGAAGGCTTTTTTCACCTTGCCCAGTCAGCGCATACATTCTCGCCAGCTCAGCGAATGCGCGTCCCATCATTGGAAGTAATTGGACGGCCCGTTCCAGTGCGGCCGTCTGAGACGGAATATCTTTCTTATCTGGAGCCTCCATCGCGCCGAGGTGATACTGCACCAGCCCGTTGTCCGGCAGTTCGCGTGCGGCCCTATCGAGTACCCGAATCGCTTCCACAGGCTGCCTCGAGAACCGTGTAATGATTGCGCGAGCAGCACGCGCTTCCCCCGAGTCCGCGTTGTACCATCGGGCGGCCTCGCTTTGGCGGTCGGCTGCGACGAGCAGATCCCCGCGATGAATTGCCAATTTGCTCATGTCGGCGTCGGCTGATTTGACTCCGGCCGTTACTGCAGGCGGCTTTAAAGGAGTCTCGACGTAGCTGGTGAACTGAGCCTGGATAGCCGCTCCATCGATGGAAATCGTAGGAGCCTTATCGGACTCCGCACGAAGTGCTTGCAGGTACTGCCGCAACACGTCAGGCTTCTGCTCTAAGACAAAGCGAAGGAGCCGGTAGGCTTCGGTTCGGAATGGTGTTGGGGGATCACTGTCGTTATAAGTCGCGCTGGGCACGATCGTGAACATGTCAGCGGCGGTGAATCCCTCCTGTTCTGTGATCGGCTTGGTATCAGCGGAGCGGCCGATCTTGCGCACCAACTCCGCTGCACCCTCGGCCAGCCAGAATGGCCGCCACACAACATAGCGCTCGAACAGAACGTGTCCCAACGCATGACCCACGTCGTTAGCGATGTCATCTGGTGATTTGTCTTTGGCAACGATAAAAATTCGGTCAGGACCTCGCAGCAAATAGGCGTTCTTCCTAAGCTGGTTCTCGGCTTGCTGCCCCTGAACACGCGGCAGAATCTCGATGAAATCCGGCTCCTGATTGAAGAGGAATATCTCGATCGGGAATTGCCTTGGTGGAACCTTGCCGAACGCTTCTGAAAACGCGGCGACGCGGTTCTCAAAGTCGGAAACGAGCCGCCGCCCCTTCATCTCGTTGGTATCAGTGAAGAGCAGGAAGTGGTCGGATGAAACTTCAATCCACTTGGGATCCTTCGCCGGCAACAGCGCCGGTATCGCAAAAACAAACGCTAGAACAAACGCATTGCGACGCATGAAGTGATTGTATCGTATGTGAACCCCGTCAATGGATTCGCGTAGGGCCTACTATGCCGACCGGTAATGGATGACACGCACCTGTTCCAGCGTGACAAGGCCCTCCGGCACCATGGTGTCGAGTATCGGAAGGAAGGCCTCAATTTTTTCCAGGCTGTCGACGATCTCGACAATCATCGGCAAGTCTTCGGAAAGCCGCAGGATCTTCGCCGTATGCATAACGCTATGCCGGCCGTACCCCATCACGCCGCGCAGAACCGTCGCGCCGGCGAGTCCGGTTTCTCTGGCTTTCGAAACAATCGCTTCATACAGGGGAACATGCCCGTGTTTGTCGGATTCGCCGACAAAAACTCGCAGCAGATAACCTTGTTCAGGAATTTTCATGAAACTCACATCGCGCGAGAGATCGAATAGCCAACCCAGACCAAGATCAAGCCTACAACGTTCGACACCAAAATGTTTGCACTGGCGAGAAAAATTCCACCGTCACGCAAAAGATTAAAGCTTTGTACGGCAAAGGAAGAAAACGTCGTGAAACCGCCCAGAAACCCAACAAGCACGGCCGACCGCACGTCAGGATCGATCAGGTATTTCTCTGCGGTCGCATGAAACAGAAACCCAATGGCAAGACAACCAGACAGGTTCACAATCAAAGTCCCGAAAGGAAATGAGCCGCCCCACCATCGATCTGCCCACCCGGACAACCAGTACCGCGCCAGCGTACCGAGCATACCGGTGATACCGATCAAGGAGATTTTGTACATGAACTTCTGCTCCGAACTCTGAATTCATGGTGTACAGTAACTATATTGCCATGAAGGTTATCGAACTTCTGCGAGGCTGGAAAAGCATTCTTGCCGGTCGCCCTCCGTTTCTTTCGATCGAGCTGACGAAGGAGTGCCCGTTGAGCTGTCCGGGTTGCTATGCATACGGCGATGACCATCTTGGTGGAAATATTCTGCTCACCCAAATGAGCGACTTTAAGGGCCAGGAACTGGTCAACCGAGTTATCGATCTTGTCGATCGTCAAATGCCGCTTCACCTTTCGATTGTCGGTGGCGAGCCGCTCGTTCGGTTTCGAGAATTGAATGAGATCCTTCCGCAACTCGCGTCGCGCGGCATTGCCATTCAGCTTGTAACGAGCGCCGTCCGGCCGATCCCGATCGAGTGGGCCCGCATTGAAGGGCTGACGGTTGTAGTCTCGATCGATGGTCTTGCTCCCGAACATGACCTCCGACGAAAACCAGCGACCTACGAACGCATTTTGAAGAACATCTGGGGTCACCACATTACCGTGCACTGCACCATCACCCGGCAGATGACCGAACGCCCAGAGTATCTCTACGAGTTTATGGATTTCTGGTCGGAGCGCCCTGAGACGGAAAAGATCTGGTTCAGCCTATTCACGCCTCAAGTAGGAGAAACGAGTTATGAAATCCTCCCGCGCGGGGCCCGGCTGCAGGTCGTGCGTGACTTGCTCGATATTCGCGAAAAATATCCAAAACTGTCGATGACGAAGCTGGCGATTGAAGGTTTCCTGAATCCGCCTTCGAAACCGAGCGACTGCATTTTTGCGAACGTGACGACTACTTACACGTCCGATCTGAAAACTAGAGTCGGACCATGTCAATTCGGAGGTAACCCGGATTGTTCGCAATGCGGCTGCCTGGCTTCAGCAGGCCTTAATTCGATCGGCAAATTCAAAACTCCCGGCGGAATCCCAATACAGTGGATCTACGAAGAATCATTTAAGATCGGCACAGTCGTCGCCGCGATGCGCGGTGAATAAGTCTCAAACAGGCAGGTAAGACTTCCCTGGGGCAATTCGCCTCAAAACCCCATTAAATTCAGGACTCCTCACATTTTTTCTCGCTCGGAACAGATATTGCACCCAGATCTATGAGGACGTGTGTAGAGGAGGAGGACAATGACAAAGATCAAATTAAGTTTCAGTCGTGAAACGCTCATCATGATTTTGAGCATCACACTCATCTGCGCGTTTCCGTTTGCAACTGGAGCGAGCGCGCAGAGGAGCGCGGTAATCGATTCAGGAACAACGATTCACGTCAGGACGATCGACGACATCAACACCAAGGATGCTGATGGACAGGTTTTCCCAGGAGTCGTCGATGAGGACGTGATGGGCAGGAACGGCAGGATTGTAATTCCGAGAGGATCGGACGTCGAACTCGTCGTAAGGAGAGTCTCCGAGAATAACGATGTAGCCCTGGATCTCGATTCCATAATGGTTAACGGCGAGCGCTACAGTGTTGAGGCGGACCCGACTGTTCTCGAATCTGAACGTAGAGAAGGCCTCGGAGCCAATAAACGCACTGGTAAATATATCGGTGGCGGAGCGGTGCTCGGCGCGATCATCGGCGGTATCGCCGGCGGCGGCAAAGGAGCAGCGATTGGCGCTGGCGCTGGCGCTGCAGCTGGAGCCGGTACTCAGGTCCTGACGCGCGGCAAAAGCGTCAAGGTTCCCGGTGAATCATTGCTGACATTCCGCTTGACGGAACCGTTGCGGGCTGGAATGGTTGACAGCGGATACAGGAGAAACGGTATCCATTACCACCCGGTTCCGAATGATGATGGACGATATACCGGTGTTCGTCAGAAACCCGGTTATTACGGTAACGAGTACGCGAACATTTCTATTGGCCGTGATAAATACATCCGCTGGAATGGTCTTCGAGACGGCAGGGTGTATGTTCAAGTCGATAATAATCCCCTGCAGTTGTTTGCTGCAGCCGACTCAGGCACGCAGGAAGCACCCTGGATCGAACCAGGTCACGTCTATACTTTCATCATGATGGACCAGAACGGCAGTGAAATCGCGCGTGATGTGCAAGACCTTCGCCGCGGATATCGGCGTTAAGGCTTTTGCATTGTAGGGGGCCATGGGGGCAACCCCACGGAGACGTGGGGGCTGCCCCCATGGCGTCTTTACAAAGGAATGTTCCCGTGTTTTTTGGGCGGATTCGCGTCGCGTTTGGTATCCAGCATCCGGAGTGCAGTGATCAATTTTTTCCGTGTATACTTCGGCTCGATAACCTCATCGATAAAACCACGTTCAGCCGCGATGTACGGATTTGCAAATTTTTCTCGGAACTCGGTGACTTTTTCAGCCCGTAATTTCTCGACATCTTTTGCGGCTGCGAGTTCACGCCGATAAATAATGTTCACCGCCCCCTCCGGGCCCATGACGGCAATTTCGGCAGTTGGATAAGCGAAATTGACATCTGTGCGAATATGTTTGCTCGCCATGACGCAATATGCGCCTCCATATGCCTTGCGCGTAATCACCGTTAGTTTTGGAACTGTTGCCTCGGCAAATGCGAAGAGAAGTTTGGCGCCATGCTTGATGATGCCGCCGAATTCCTGGTTAGTCCCGGGAAGAAAACCTGGGACATCTTCAAACGTCACCAGAGGGATGTTGAACGCATCACAGAACCTGACGAATCGCGCGCCCTTAATCGAGCCTGCAATATCGAGACACCCTGCCAGATAGGCCGGCTGGTTGGCGACAATACCCACGGGTCGGCCATCGAGTCTGGCGAAACCAATTATCAGATTCTTCGCGTAATGCTCCTGGACTTCGAAGAAGTAATTCTCGTCGACTACGGAATGAATGATGTCTTTGATGTCGTAAGGGACGTTCGATTCGGTGGGCACCATCGAATTCAGCGCATCGTCAACGCGATCCCAAGGATCATTGGTTGGCCGGCGCGGCGAATCTTCCAAATTGTTCGAAGGCAGAAATGAAAACAGTTCGCGCAACAGCAGGAGACATTCTTCGTCGTTGTGAGCGATAAAATGCGCAACACCGCTTGTGCTGTTGTGCGTCATTGCGCCGCCCAGTTCTTCTTTTGTGACTTCTTCGTGCGTGACAGTCGTAATGACGTCAGGACCAGTCACGAACATATAGCTGGTTTTGTCCACCATCACGATGAAGTCCGTGATCGCGGGCGAGTAGACGGCGCCGCCTGCGCATGGTCCCATGATCGCGGAGAGCTGCGGAATCACACCGGAAGCGACTGTATTTCTCAAAAAGATATCGGCGTAGCCGGCGAGTGAGACGACACCTTCTTGAATCCTCGCTCCGCCGGAGTCGTTCAGACCGATGACCGGAGCACCCATCTTTACTGCAAGGTCCATAATCTTGCAGATCTTCTGAGCGTTGGTTTCGCTGAGAGATCCGCCGAACACAGTGAAATCCTGGGCGAAGGTGTAGACGAGCCGTCCGTCAATCCGGCCGTATCCACACACCACACCGTCACCGGGAAATTGCTGCTCCTGCATCCCGAAGTCGAGACATCGGTGGGTGACAAACTTATCCAGCTCTTCGAAGGAGTCCTTATCGAGCAGCAATGCGATGCGTTCGCGGGCGGTCAGCTTGCCTTCGGCTTTCTGCCGATCCAGACGTTCCTTGCCGCCACCGAGCTCAGCGGCGCGATTCAATTCAATCAGGCTTTCGATGCGATCCGAGGCAGTTGTCTTGGCCACAAAATTTACGGTGCTACTTGATCACCGGAACTTTTTCCCAATCCTTCAAGAACTGTTCGATCCCCTTGTCCGTGAGTGGATGCTTGAACAGTTGATCGAAAACCTTCGCGGGCATCGTGCAGATATCGGCACCCATCAATCCAGCTTGAACGATGTGGACGGGATTGCGAACGGACGCGACCAGGACCTGAGTCTTGAATTCGTAATTGTCGAAGATCGTTACGATCGTCTTGATGAGATCCATTCCGCTTTCGGCGATGTCGTCCAGCCGTCCTACAAACGGACTCACAAAGTAAGCGCCGGCTTTGGCCGCCATAATTGCCTGCGGCGCCGAAAACACAAGAGTCACATTCACACGAATGCGTTCTTCGGTAAGAATCTTCGTCGCCTTCAGACCTTCCTTGGTCATCGGGCATTTAACAACGATGTTGGAATGGAGTTTCGCTAAATGCCTGCCTTCATCGATCATGCCGGCTGCGTCACGGCTAACTGTTTCAGCGCTGACCGGACCATTGACGAGCGAGCAAATCTTGAGTAGTTGGTCCTCGAAACTATTGCCCTCTTTTGAAATTAGTGTTGGATTGGTCGTGATCCCGTCCAATACTCCAGTGCTGGCCGCGTCGCGGATCTCATCGATGTTTGCAGTATCCAGAAAAAATTTCATGCCGTCCCCCTTGAGCCATTGTAGCAACTTGCTATGGACCACGAAACGCCGGGCTCATTGGGCTTTCGTTTCCAGATTCATCAACAGCCGAGACGGCATAATACAAACCGGGCCTGTACGACGAATCGAAAAAGCCGACGCCACCCGTAAGACGGTCTGTGACTGACTTGAATCCGGTGTCAGGCCATTCACTCCGAAACACACGATATCCGGCCAGATCGGATTCGGAGTTCGGCTCCCAAGTCACGTAGGCGCCCGCCTCGGATGCTTTAACTTCAAGCCCCACCGGAACTGCAGGAGGTGTTTTGTCTTCCGCTGTCACCGTCGTCGATTCGGGGCCAACTCCCATCACCATGTTGCCAGCAACCCGGCGGGCGGCCGTGACACGGTACGTCAACGCGCGCCCCGCACGATACCGAACATCCTCATAGCGTGTGTCAGAGACCATTTCGACTTCCCCCGGGATGTCGGTACGTATCACGACATACGTATCCGCAAGCTCCGGATGATCTTGAGGCTTCTCCCAGCTCAGAAAGATCCGCCGCTGATCCGGCCGCGCGCTCAGGCCCGTGATCCGGCCGGGAACCTCGACGGGAGTCACCGATGCCGTATTAGAAACTTGGGAAAACTTGGCCTGAGTTGTTTCGACCACCAGTGAAAACGTGCTCTCACCTGCGAGCACGGGTCCAACAGGTGTTGGATAAGATTGAGGCTGGCCCGCAGCTTCGATCTTTACGGTTGCGAGTGTCTCGCCGTTCTTTCGAATATGGACAAGAGAGAGATTGGTTGCTGCAGAGCCGTCGATGTAACGAGGCGGATTTGTCCAGCTGAGAACGAGGTCGTATCCATTTTGCGTAACAGCCAGGTCTTTTACGGCTTCAGGTATGCGAATGAAAGGTGGAAGCGGATCCCCGACTTTGCCACAAGCGGGTGTCAGACAAAACAGCAGGATTAGTAATGCATTCCTCTTGAGGTGTAAGGCTCGTCCAATTTCCCATCGACCAATTTGCATTCAGAGTATGTAACGGCTGAGATCCTGGTCCTTGACGATTTCGGCGAGCATCTTTTGAACATAGGCCGCATCGATGTGGATCGTTTTTTTCTTCAGATCCGGCCCTTCGAATGAAATCTCATCCAGCAGCTTTTCCATAATCGTGTGCAGCCGGCGAGCGCCGATATTTTCAGTACTGTCATTGACGCTCGCTGCAAACCGGGCAATCTCCTGAACGGCATCGTTTTGGAATGAGAGCTTGATGCCTTCCGTTTCGAGGAGCGCGACGTATTGCTTGATGAGGGCGTTCTGAGGCTCAGTCAAGATGCGGACGAAATCTTCAATTGTGAGCGAATCGAGCTCCACACGAATAGGAAAACGGCCTTGAAGCTCAGGAATGAGATCTGCCGGTTTTGCTACATGGAATGCGCCGGCAGCAATAAACAGGATGTGATCGGTGCGTACGAAACCGTAGCGAGTATTTACAGTCGTTCCTTCGACAATCGGCAGAATATCGCGTTGAACGCCTTCCCGACTGACGTCTGGCCCGTGGCCGGACTCACGGCCAGCGATCTTGTCGATTTCATCGAGGAAGATAATTCCGTTATTCTCGACCCGCTCGACGGCCAGCCGAGTAACCTGATCCATGTCGACAAGCTTCTGCTCCTCTTCCTGGATCAAATACTCGATGGCTTCAGCAACTTTCATTTTGCGTTTCTTCGAGCGCTGACCGAAGAAACCGGGAAGGATATCTTTGATATTGATATCCATTTCTTCGACGCCTTGGTTGCTGATGATTTCGAAGGCCGGAAAGTTCCGCTCCTTAACTTCAATCTCGACGGTGCGCTCGTCCAGCTTGCCATCGTGCAACTGAGTGCGCAGCTTTTCACGCGTTCGATTCCACTGATCCATGGTCGTCCGCGAGCTTTCATCCGTCGAAACGGCAGGAGTCGGCGCTGACGGTAACAGCAGGTCTAAAATGCGTTCTTCGGCGTTAGCTTCAGCTTTATCGGTGACTTCTTCCAGCTTTTCGTTGCGAACCATATCGATCGCGATCTCGACCAGATCACGAATCATCGATTCGACATCGCGGCCGACATATCCCACTTCGGTGAACTTCGAAGCCTCGACCTTCAAAAAAGGTGAATTAGCTAACTTCGCCAGTCGCCGCGCAATCTCGGTTTTACCGACGCCGGTCGGGCCGATCATTATGATGTTCTTCGGCATGACTTCTTCGGCCATTTCCGGCGGAAGTTTTTGGCGGCGGATACGGTTCCGCAAGGCAATAGCGACGGCGCGCTTGGCGCCGCCCTGTCCAATGACGTATTTGTCGAGTTCGCGTACGATCTCGCGAGGCGTCAACTCGTCCAAATGTGGAGACTCATCGACCGTTTCAGGTACATAGGACATATCAAATCGATTCTATCGGAAAAATTGAATTCAGTGCAGGGACGAGGGGTCTGACCCTTGTCCCTCTTCATAATTCTTCGATCGAGATCTTGTCGTTCGTGTAGATGCAGATGCCTGCTGCGATCTGCATTGCTTCCTGGACAATCTCGCGAGCGCTGAGTTCTGTGTACTTGCTCAACGCACGAGCGGCCGCAACTGCGAATGCTCCGCCAGAACCAATTCCGACAATTCCATCATCGGGCTCGATCAAATCCCCAGTACCCGATATGAGAAAGGTTGTTTTGTCGTCGGCGACAATCATCACGGCTTCCAGGTGGCGAAGGGAGCGATCAGTGCGCCAATCCTTTGCCAGTTCTACTGCGGCACGACTCAAATTGCCGTGAAACTGTTCGAGCTTCGATTCGAAACGGGAAAAGAGAGCAAATGAATCGGCAGATGAACCGGCGAACCCGGCGAGGATTTTTTCGTTGTAAAGACGCCGGAGTTTCTTGGCTCCGTGTTTCATGACCGTGTCGCCCAATGTCACCTGGCCGTCACTCGCTATAGCGACTCGGCCTTTCTTGCGCACACAAATGATCGTTGTCGCGTGAATTGAAGAATTCATGGACTACTTCGCAGGTGTGAGCTGCGTGAAGAGGGTTTCGGATAAGCCAGAATCATAAACAGCCGTCTCCGCCCGAATTTCCATTGTCTTCACGCCATCCGTAAAGCGGCTCACGAAGAGAGGCGTCATCACACCCTGGAACTTGTGCCAGTTCGCATACTGCTCTTCACGAAGCTTCGAATCGTCGCTTCGACGAACCTGCATCTTTTGCGGCAGGTGAGTGTCGCGATCAATGTAGAAGCGAATGCGATTTTTTGCGGCGTCGCGCAGTTCCACGACGTCGGTTTTCTTAAAATCGATAATTTCCGTCGGCAGGTTCTGAACCGTCGTCTGACGATCACCGAGGACAAACCGCAACACGTAGTCAAGGCTCGTCTTGAACTCCTTCAAGAAATCTTCGACTTCACCCGGCGTCTGCTGCACTGGATCTTTCTTACCCTCAACCTTCTGTCCTTCTTTACCGCGGTTAATCGTGATCGACTTGTTCTTTGCTCCGCCGAACTCGGTCCGTTCCATGTCGGGGAACTTGATGTAGTCGGAAAACAGATCGCCGCCACTAAGCTCGCCCCGAGTGAAGGCGAAGAAGCGACCGGTGGTATGGATATCTTTGACGTCGAGGAACATCTGACCACCGAGGGCCTGAATCATTTGATCGATTGTCGGGTTCGTGCGTGATTGGGCGTGGATTGTCACCACAAAGACACAGAGGCACAACGACACAACGAAGACCGTATTCAAGAGTCTTTTATAGCGGTCTTCGTTGTGACTTTGTGTCTTTGTGCGTTCGTGGTGATTCATAATGCTTGATTATAGCGAACCGCTGCCTGTTCGATAAATTTAGAGAACAACGCCTTCGACAACGCGTCCTCCTTCCACCCTCGTTCCGGATGCCATTGGACGCCGATGATAAAGCGGCCGGTCGTATCTTCGACGGCCTCGATCACTCCATCGTTAGCGAATGCTACCGGACGCAGGTTGCGGCCGGGTGTCGCAACAGCTTGATGATGATAGCTGTTCACTTCCACTTCGCGCCGGCTTGCCAGCTGTCCAATGAAGCTGTCTTGAGCTAGACGGACCACATGCCGCGCGGGAGGTTTATTGTCTTCTTCGTCATGCGGGACGGTCGTGTCCACCAAGGCAGGGATATCCTGGATAAGCGAGCCGCCGCGATACACGTTGAGGCTTTGAATACCGAAACAAATGCCCAGTAGGGGCATGTTCTGCTCTGACTCGACCAAATCCAGAATCGCAAAGTCGGTTGCGTCGCGCTCGGGGTACAACTTGCCAAGTTTCTCATGCGGAACAGCTCCATAGCGCTTTGGATCGATATCCGTCGGGCTACCGGGCAGCAAGATTCCGTGTACCCGGCGGACGTATTCCATGATGATGTCGCGATCGTCCGTCGTCGGTATCATCAGCGGCAGGCCCCCTGCCCAAAGGACCGCATCGAGGTAGTGCCGGATCTGCCCGATATATTCAGATTTCTCGTGATAACGAGTAGGAATTCCGATCCAAGGTTTTTCCATATTTGAATGTCATCAGAATCTCTTCACGGACGCGATTTGCAAGTTCGCTTGTTGAGACACCCTCTGAAGAAATCGGTTCACCGACAATGACCTCCACCGCACCACTCCGGACATGATATGTCTTCGGCACGAGCACGCGTCGGGAACCTCGAATCGTGACCGGCACCACTGCGGCGCCTGATTCTGCGGCGAGCATGAATCCACCTCGCTTGAACGGCTTGATGCTTCCATCTCGGCTGGTCCCGCCTTCGGGAAAAATCACGACAGAAGTCCCGCGGCGAATCACGTTCGCCGCTTCACGCAACGATTTGACCGCCGCGTGCGGGTTTTCTCTATCTATAGGCACATGACCGGAGCGACGCAAATGCCAGCCCAGAAACGGATACCGGAACAATTCTTTTTTGGGGGTGAATCGAAACTGGAACGGTAGGGTGGCAAGAATAATGGGGGTGTCCATGTGGCTTTGGTGGTTCACGCAAAGCACATAGGATGTGCCGGGCTGAATGTTCTGAAGACCCGTCAACCGGACGCTAATTCCGGATGTCCACAAGATCAGACGTCCCCAGATGCGTGCGCACGCCTGCTGCATGCGACCGCGTGCGTCGATGACTGAACTCGCAACTGAGATTGAACCCATGATTCCGGTGTAGAGGAAAATCAAGGGCGCCGTTATAAACAACGATCGCGCGTAACTCAGCGTTTCCCACACGCCCATATACCCGCTAATGTAGCACGCCGGGTGCTAGGGATCGCTTCTCTAGCGCAATTGGCTGGGCGGCACGATGAAAGGTTGGAAACCCTCTGTGCGGAGCTGCCGCTCGAGTTCCCCGGCAGCTCTTAGATTCGCGAGGCGGCCGACACGTACGCGATAGACAGGGCGCTCCCCGGCAAGCGGGTCGACGAAGACTGCGTCATAGCGCATCTTCAGGCGGGCCACTAACGCCTCCGCAGCAGCAGCCTTCTCAAACGCTCCAACCTGAATGGTGTACAGCGGACGAGTGTCTTTTGGACTTGGAGCGGTGACGGTGTTAATGGGCTGCGAGGCCGCCGCGCGCGTGCCATCACGACCGGAATTTGTGGGACTCTCTTCCACACGCGTTATTGGCAGCGATTCGCCGATCCGTGGCTTCAGCATCAGTACTACCTCGGGCTCGCCGCGTTGTCCCCGCTTTTCAGAGAACAAATAGTGCAGCATCGGATTCTCTCTAAGTGTCGGGATACCGGCCAGCAATCGGGCTTCGGCATCATTGACGAATCCGCCCACGATGATGGTTTCTCCATCAGAGATATGAATGACGTGTTTGATCTTCTGCGTCGTAAACGACGGCTCGGGGTCCGTCCGTACTTCCACGTGCGCGCTGACCTCGATATCCATCTCACGATTCGCAAAAACTTTTGGAGTGAGTTCAAGGGCAATACCGACATCCACGCTCGCTGCACCTTGGGGCGCGTGCGAATCAAATCGAATCCGGGTGTTTTTTCGGTCGGGAGCATTGAAGCGCAGGTTGTGGACGAGTTTTGAGTCCGCGCTGCTCTCGAGTGATCGCGCGACCGACTCCGGCATATGAATAGCGAAGCTTTCACGATTGACGGACGGAGTTGATTTCGACGCCGTCAACGGCGCACGGCGTTCGTGCCAATCAATCCGTTCCATCTCGAGCACCTTGAGTTCGAATGCAACTTCCTGTCCGAACAGGTTCAGAGCGCTAATCAGAACGACAGCGATGAAAAATACAATCCTCGTCATCCGGCGTTGATTATCCACGAACGGCGTTTTTTCCGCATGCATATAACGCCTTTTATGACGACGATGCCAACAGATAGCGTCGCGCTTCCCCAACCAGGTACAGCGAACCACAAACCATAATGGTCGAATTCGCTGGAGCTTCGACACGCGCCTTTTGAATCGCCTCCGCTACCGTAGCCGTTACGCGCGAACCTGGAACCAAACGTTGCAGCTCGATAGGATCTTTAGATCGGCTGCTTTGCGCCCGAGTGAACATGAACTGCTGCGCGTACGGTTTCAAAGTGGAAATCATCTCCTCAAATTGCTTATCCGCCATGGCGCCGAAAATGATCCACACACCCCCGGGATAGGCCTCCTTCAGAAACGCGGCGAGCGCTTTCGCTGCCGGCACATTGTGAGCGCCATCGAGGAGAAAGCGTCCGATCTTCTCCAGGCGGCCTGACCACGTTGTCGCATTAACACCGCGAATAATGTCCGCCTCTCCGATGCCAAGACACTCGGCGCACCGTATCGCGACGGCGATATTTTCGATCTGATGATGGCCAAGAAGCTTCGGGTGAAGATCCCGATATTTGTGGACGTCCTCTTCCCTCGCGACGATTAATCGGTTTCCCGCCTTTTCACGAATGACCGGCAGGTCGGCACTGGGCCCGACAACCACCGGCTCCGTGCCTTTAATGATCCCCGCTTTTTCCGCTCCGATTTTTTCAATCGTGTCACCGAGGAACTCCTGGTGATCGAAGCCAATGCTGGTTATCACCGAAACGTCCTGTTCGACGATATTCGTTGCATCGAGCCGCCCGCCGAGCCCGACTTCAAGGACTGCAAATTTCACGCGATCGCGGAAATAAAGGAACGCCATGGCGGTGACGAGTTCGAAGTACGTGGGCGGGTAAAGGAGATTCTTCGCATCCGACGCTGCGCGTCTTACCGTCTGGAAGACGAGGTTTAAGTCTTCATCCGAGATCTCCAGGTTTCCGATACGGATCCGTTCGTTCAGTCGCACCAGATGTGGCGACGTATACACACCCGCGTGCGGCATCATCGATGAGAGAAGCTGCGCAACCGACCCCTTGCCATTCGTGCCGGCGATCAGTACACAGTTGAAGGCCTCATGAGGACTCCCAAGCGCTTCCGACAACGCGCGCATGTTCCCCAGGTCGTAACGGATGGAGCGATACTCGTTTGTGAGCGAGTATAGGTAGGACAGATCGTTGGCAGTCACGGGGTTTGGGTTTTAAGTTTTTGAGTTTTGAGTAACGAGTTTTGAGTCAACCGGATTTACTCATAACTCAAAACTCACAACCCATAACTTTGTTAAGAGACCTTCTCGGTTTCTATAGGAACCTTGTAGTCGCACGATTCCTCGTTGCAGTAGCGAACGAGGCCTTCACGTTTCGTAGATTTTTCCAAAAGAAACGGAGCCCCGCATTGCGGACACTGCTCGCGAACGGGTTTGTTCCATAGAACGAAGTCGCAGTTGGGATACTTGATACAGCCGTAAAACAGCTTACCGCGCTTAGAACGGCGCTCGATCAACTCGCCGCCGCATCCCGGTTTCGGGCAAGGAACGCCGACAGTTTTGGGCTTGATGTATTTGCATTTCGGATAATTGCTGCACGAGATGAATTCGCCGAATCGGCCTTGTTTCAGAACCATTTTTGCTTGACCGCATTGCGGACAAATTTCATCCAGGATGACGTCCGGCTTCTTAGGCGTCGAGCCGGCGGCAAGCTTGCGCGTCGTCTTGCATTCCGGATAACCGGTGCAGGCGAGGAACTGTCCGAAGCGGCCGCGCTTCAGCGTCATGGGTTTTCCGCAGTTCTCGCAAGGCTCGGGTTCAGCAGTTTCAGCGGAAGCTTCGCCCTCTTTCGGAGCCTCATCACTTACGATCTCTTTGGTGTTCTTGCATTCGGGGTATGCGGAGCATGCCATAAATCGCCCAAACTGGCCCCACTTGATCACCATCGGGCTGCCGCACTTTTCGCAAACCTCATCGGTTGGGATCTCTTGCTTCTTGAGGTTCTCCATGTTCTTGGAAGCTCGCTTGAGATCCTTCGCAAATTTCTTGTAGAACTCGTCCAGCGCCTGGACCCACGTCATCTTGCCTTCTTCGACTTCGTCGAGTTCCTCTTCCATACGTGCGGTGTACTGAACGTCGAAGATATCCTCAAAGTGCTTGACGAGCATTTCGGTAACGACATTTCCAAGTTCGGTCGGCTTGAATTTTCCTTGATCCTTCGTCACATAGTCTCGGTCTTGAATGGTCGTCAAAATCGTCGCGTACGTCGACGGCCGGCCAATACCTTTTTCCTCCAGCGCTTTCACGAGCGATGCCTCCGTGTATCGCGGTGGCGGCTCGGTAAAATGCTGGCGAGGCGTGAGGTCGATGAGTTTGAGTTTCTCACCCTCCGTAAGCAGCGGCAGAGTGAGATCTTGTTCGTCGTCCGGTTGGAGCGGTTTCGAGTCTTCATCCGCCGATTCTTCGTAGACGGCGAGGAAACCATCGAACTTCATCACCCGGCCCGTCGCGCGAAACACATAATCCTTCGCGGAGATGTCCACGGTGGTCTGATCGTAGACGGCCGGATTCATCTGCGACGCGACGAACCGCGTCCATATCAGGCGGTAGAGCTTCAATTCGTCTTCGGACAAGTACGCCTTGAGATCGTCCGGACGGCGACCTACAAATGTCGGGCGAATGGCTTCGTGGGCATCCTGAGCATCTTTCTTGCTCTTGTACAACACAGGCTTCTCAGGCAAATAGGGTCCGCCATAAACATCGGAAACATACGAGCGCACCATCTGCATAGCTTCGTCGGAAATACGAGTCGAGTCCGTGCGCATATAGGTGATCAAGCCGATCCGGCCTTCCTCGCCCAGTTCGATGCCTTCATATAAGCGCTGCGCGAGCATCATCGTCTTCTTTACTGTGAAACGGAGCCGGCGGGCCGCGTCCTGCTGCAATTTGCTCGTGGTGAACGGAGGAACCGGATTTCGCTTCTTTTCTTTCGTGACAACCGACTCCACGAGGAAATCGGAATTCTTGACCGCGTTGAGAACGTGCTCGGCTTCTTTTTGATCCTTGACGTCCGCATTCTTGCCTTTGACTTTGACGAGACGCGCGTCGAACTGCGGCGGTTCGTGCCCTTCAAGTTTCGCGATGATGGACCAGTACTCTTGCGGCACGAACGCCTGAATCTCGCGCTCACGTTCCACGATCAAACGCAGCGCGACCGTTTGCACGCGGCCCGCGGAAATTCCGCGGCGCACTTTGTCCCAAAGAAGCGGGCTGACCTGGTAACCGACCAATCGATCTAAAATCCGGCGGGCTTGCTGTGCATCGACGACATGTTGATTAATCCTGCCGGGATGTTCAATCGCAGCGCGGATCGCTTTCGGCGTGATCTCATTAAAAAGGACGCGGAAAATCTCTGCCTTGCTGCCGTCAAGAATCTCTTTCAGGTGCTGGCAGATGGCTTCGCCTTCCCGATCCGGGTCAGCCGCGAGCAGAATTCGGTTCGCTGATTTCGCGGCAGCGCGAAGGTCTTTGATAATTTTCTCTTTCCCTGGAATGACGTCGTAGACCGGCTCAAAATCGTTTTTGATATCCACACCAAGCTTGCTCTTGGGCAGATCCTTCACATGGCCGAGGGAGGCCTTCACCACGTAATCGCTGCCTAGATACTTATTGATTGTGTTCGCTTTTGCGGGTGATTCGACGATCACCAGGGATTTTTTTGCCGGCATTTTCCTTCAGTCACTTTCGTGTATCTAAATAAGTCGAGCGCGTCGAAAAATCAACCACGGGTTTTGTCACAAACGCCGAATGTATTTCTTTCCAGGCAGTTGCCTGATGTGCCCAGCCATCTCCAGGGCAAGCAGCGCACTATAAACTTCGGACGTGGCCAAAGACAACTTGGCGAGCAGCGTATCGATGGAAGTTGCCTCTTGAAGCGATAGCGCCCTCCACACTCTTGATTGCTCGCCTTCGAGCTGCGGCTCAGGCGCAGCCTGCATTTGAGCGACAAGCGGCGCGAAGATTTTTTCGCGAATCGGATGTGGAAGTTCCTCGACGATGTCCTGCCAGCCTGCAACAAGCTTTGCTCCCTGCCGGATCAGCGCGTGTGGTCCAAAACTCTGCGGAGACGTAATGTTCCCGGGCACAGCAAAAATTTCTCGGCCGAACTCAAGGCCAAAACGAACTGTGATGAGTGAACCTGAATATTCAGCCGCTTCCACTACCATAACTCCGAGGGCCATTCCCGCGATGATCCGGTTGCGAATAGGAAAATTTTGCGGTGATGGCGGCGTGCCGAGTGGAAACTCCGAAATGATCGCGCCGTTATCGACCACGTGATCGGCGAGTCCGCGATTTTCCTTTGGGTAAACGAAGTCGAGCCCGCTGCCGAATACTGCATATGTCACACCCGCTCTAAGAGCTCCGCGATGCGCGGCGGCATCGAGACCTCTTGCCAGCCCTGACGTGACAGCGAGCCCACGTGCACTCAGATCTTCCGCCAAACGTTCTGCGCAGTTGAGACCGTAACCGGTCGGCCTGCGTGTGCCGACAACCGCAACTTGAGGTAATTCCGCGTCCCACTTCTTACCACGAACGTAAAGTACAATCGGTGGATCGAAGATTTCGCGCAAGAGCGGAGGATAGCTGGGATCCAGAATATCGAGAATCGTCACGGCGAGTTGCTGCGCTCGTTCCCACTCTGCTTCAGCACGTTCCGCCGATCTCGGCGAGAGCACATCGTCTGCGACCTCCGGGGGCAAGCCTAGTGCTTCCAATTCATCGCGGTTAGAGTCAAAGACCGATTCGGGTTGCTTGAAGTGCTTGATCAACGCATTCGCCGACCGTAGCCCTAGACCTCGGACCAGAAACATTCGCAGGGCCGCTTTGGTACGAACCACGTTTTCCACGAACCGCTATGTGCAAGACGTCGACCAAACGTGTTACTTGTGACAGAATACGGGGCATTCTGCGCAAGGAGAGGTCGAAGACTATGACATGGAGAGTAATCCTCGCTCTGTTATTCATGACAACCGTAACTTGGGCGCAGCATCCCGACGATGTTTTTGTTGGTCAAAAGGCTCCGGAGCTCAAGGGCGGAGACGCATGGATCAACTCAGGCGCCCTCAAGCTCGATACCCTACGCGGGAAAGTCGTGCTCATCGATTTCTGGGCGTTCGACTGCCCGTTTTGCGCCGAAGCGATGCCGCACGTAAAAGAAATGTATGACAAGTACGCAAAAGACGGGCTTGTCGTGATCGGCGTGCACGTGCCGCGGATCGATTACGAAAAAGAAATTCCGAAAATCAAAGACGCCGTGACGAAGAAAGGGATCAAATATCCCGTTGTTATCGACAACACCTATCAGATCTGGAGTGATTACCTCTGCAACACGTGGCCGAGCCACTTCGTTGTGGATCAAAACGGCGTCATCCAGCTCAGTCATTCCGGAACCGGGCGTTACGAAGATACTGAGAAAGTAATTCAAAAGCTTCTGGCAAAGAAATAATGGTTAAGAAACACAAAGACACAGAGACACAAAGACACAGAGAAAGGAGGCATCAACGAATCTTTAGTGCGCCCTTTCTCTGTGTCTTTGTGTCTCTATGTCTTTGTGTTTCGGCAGAAGCTCAGCTTTTCCCGAAAAACCGCCGCGACACTGGTCCGAAACCGAAGAACATTCATGGTGTCGTTCAGGATCTACGCAGTCAACCGCTGCCCGGGGCGCGTGTGTTCCTGAAAGACATGAAAACAAATGTGGTCCGCGCACTCGAGACGGATCAGAATGGGGAATATAAGGTTTTTGGTCTGACGCCCACTGTCGATTATGAACTTTATGCCGAATTCAAAGGCAAGACCTCGGAAAAGAAGTTCGTCAGCGCATTTCTGAATCGAGAAGACAACGTTCTGAACTTTCAACTCGACGTCGCAGTGATTGAGAATTCGGCGGGAGCCGCTCCATCGGACCAAGCCATAAGGCTGAAGACTTTTGATCTCGTCGAGCTTCACGCTTCGTTCGATCTGCCTGTGGGAGTACCAGCGCCCATACCCGCAGTTTTGCTATTGCATGGATATGGTGAGAATCGGTCCGTCTGGAAGGATTTCGCGGAGGAACTCCTCGGACGAGGCTGGGCCGTGATGACGCTGGATCTCAGAGGGCACGGCGAAAGCCGATCGAAAAATCAGCGACCCATCGAAGCCTCGCCGGATTGGCGCACGAATCTCCACGAATTTCCTGTTGATCTGGATCCCGCCCTTGACTGGCTGAAATCCAGAGCCCGCGTCGACAATAAGAAAATTGTGGTGATTGGATTCGATGTCGGAGCTAATCTGGCTCTCATTGCCAGTGGCCGTTTCCAGGAAGTTCGTACGGTTGTAGCCATCAAACCCAACCTGGACGAAAGCCTGGCGCTCGCGGGCAGCGCCCAGGACTTTCAACCCAGATCGAGTCTTATCGTAGTGCCCACTCAGACCGAGGCGGATCGATTCAAGTCCGCCGTTAAGCCACCATCGAGAGTGTTGGTTTCTACGCAGTCCGGTGGAACCGGTCAGTGGATTGCAAGCAAGCAGCTTAAAGATGCCATCTTCCAGTGGCTGAAGGAAACGTATTGAGCCCGTCCGGCCTACCTAGTGGGCTTGCTGCGCCCGCTTCGTCATCTCTTCGGGCGATACATCTTCAATGTGTGTAGCGATCGTCCATACATGACCGAACGGATCTTCATACGTACCAGACCGATCGCCATAGAATTGATTCACGACCGGCCGCAACTCTTTTGCACCCGCGGCTACAGCTTGTTTCGCTAGCGCGTCAACATCCTCCACGTACAGACAAATGCCGACGCTTGTTTTCCCGGAGGCCTTCGGACCTTTGAAACGCGCGTGGTCTGGCGTGTTTGCCACTTCGCCTTCGGGCTCGTCGGCAAGCATGATGTGGGAATCGCCGATTTTGATTTCAGCATGCCCGATTTTTCCACCAGGCATCGGGAACCGAAAGAGTTCCTTCGCTCCAAAAGCCTTCTTGTAAAAATCGAGAGCGGCAGAGGCGCCATCAATGATCAGGTAAGGAGTAACCGT
>DATFXZ010000397.1:0-4304 GCA_035315305.1 Terriglobia bacterium
ATCGGCACTTCGCTCGATGCCAACGCAAGGATATTGACTGAGATTACGGGCGCGATAAAACAGGTACGCGGCGTTGAGTTCGTCAACCCTTATATCCCCCAGGAAATCTCGGGCCACTCACACACCTACATTCGCCTGATAGATGTTTCGAAGCGCAATTTCTCGCAGCAGGATGTTGCGAGGGACATTCGGAAAATCATGGAGCAATATCCGAACATTCGCTCGCGTGTGAACTGGCCATCCGCACTTCAGGGTGGCGAAGGCAGCTCCCCAATCAACGTTCGTTTTCTTGGCCCAGATCTGCTGAAGGTTGGGGAATACGCAAGGAAGGTCTATGACCGATTGAAAACTACTCCGGGATTCACTGATGTGGATATGGACCTCGACATCAACAGCCCCGAGTTTCAAATTCAAATCGATCGCCAGCGCGCATCTGATTTGGGTGTGCGTGCCGCCGATGTTGCGGGTGCCGTACGTTTGATGATTGCCGGTGAGGATGAAATCTCGACATATAAAGAGGCCGGCGAGCAATACCCGGTCACGATGCAGCTCTTACCCGAGCAACAGAAAGACCCGGATGTGCTTGCCCGGTTGATGATTCCTTCGACAAAAGTGGGACAAGTGCGTCTGGATAACATCGCATCACTTCAACGCGGTCTGAGCCCAGGACGCGTGAAGCGCTACAACCGGCAGTATCAGGTTTCCGTCCAGTCGAATCTCAATGCAGATATAGCTCTTGATGACGCCGCACAGAAGGTTCGTGAGGCTGTAAGTCAGGCGGGGTTGCCGCCGGGTTATTCCACGCGCTTCTCGGGAACGGTAAAAATCCTCGATGACACCAATAAAAACCTGATCATTACGTTCCTGTTGGCTTCGGTCTTCATGTACATGGTGCTGGCCGCGCAGTTTGAAAGCTTGTTGCATCCGTTTTCCATCATGATGAGCCTGCCGCTCTCAATCCCTTTTGCTCTCGTCACACTTTGGTTGACCGGGCGGACTCTCAACCTGTGGAGTTCATTGGGCGTACTGCTGCTTCTGGGAATCGTTAAAAAGAATGGAATCCTGCAAGTCGATTACGCCAACAAACTCCGCCGCGAAGGCATGCCTTTGCGTGAAGCGATCCTGGAAGCGTGTCAGGTCCGGCTGCGGCCTATCCTGATGACGACCGCCTCCATCGTCGGGGGACTCATTCCGACCGCAATTGGCGTCGGCGCAGGCGCCGCTCAACGCTCCGCGATTGCTGTGACCATCATTGGCGGACAGACTCTTTGCTTGCTGCTGACGCTCATTGTCACGCCCGTCACCTATTCCTTACTGAGCGAATTGAGCCAGATGAAACTGGCAGGTGCGCTCAAAGCGTCACGCCTCCGTTTTGGAATGTCCCGATTCTTCGGTTTATAGCGACGCGGTGCTTGGGATAACCTCTGCTTTGTGCGTTACAAGCTGCCAGAGGCCTATGGAAAGACACGTCTGGTTTTGCTCCCCGTGGATCCCTATTTAATCCACGCATATTGGGAGGTTGCACCCGAGCAGCTCAAGGAAGCGACGCTCCGGTTTTACAGAAGCAAGCCGCTGGACTACTTCGATGTGCCGGTCGATCTTCAGTCACGCAAATGGTACGTTCATCTTTGGAGGCCCGAGGAATCTCTCTATGCGGATTTATTGTTCACAAGGAATGACGGAACCCTTGTAAGCCTGGTCCGATCTCGAGTGATCCATATGCCGCCAGCACAACCTAAGATGTCGATCGAACAACATTTCATGAGAGTCGAGGCAGCTGAGCGGCGTGCTGAAATCGTTCCGCCACCGCCCCAGGCCGCTGCAAAGCCGATCGACGCCGCGCAAATCGTACGGGAGACGCTCAAGAACGTGTACGCGTCTCGGGTGTGGCGTTGGGAGCAGTTCCAACCGTCCAGTACACCGCCTGGACGGCGCGCTATCGATCTAACCGCGATGGCTGAAATCAGGTTCAGAGCGGGGACGTCGTCCGGCGCGTCGGTTACCAAGAAATGACGACAGGTTACTTGGCGCTGATTCTCCACGCTCACCTGCCATTCGTCCGCGAAGTGGAGCGTGGCGATTCGCTGGCGCAGCGGTGGCTGTTTGAAGCCATTACTGAAAGCTACGTTCCCCTCCTGCTCGTCCTCGACAATTTGGTAAAGGACGGAGTTGATTTCCGGCTGACGTTCTCGATTACACCTACGCTGGCATCAATGCTGACGGATCCACTCCTCCAGGCGCGTTACCTAGACCATCTCGAGCGCTTGATGGAGCTGGCGGAAAAGGAAGTCACGCGCACACGGTCCGATCTCCGGTTCGCAGCGCTCGCACGTATGTATCGCGCGCTATTCGCGCGTGTTCACGACGCCTACGTTCATCGGTACAAAAAGAACCTCCTAGGCGCATTCCAAAAATTCCAGACGCTGGGCTACGTTGAAATTCTAGCCAGCGCTGCGACGCACGCCTATTTGCCTTTGTTGTCGGTCAACGAAACTGCCGTTCGAGCGCAGATTAAAGTAGGCGTTGAAGACTATCGGCGGATTTTCGGACAAGCACCGAAGGGTTTCTGGCTCCCTGAGTGCGGATACTTCCCGGGATTGGATGCTTTTCTCGACGAGGAAGGAATCCGGTTTACCGTTCTTGAAACGCACGGCGTCACACGCGCCGACGAACGGCCGCGTTATGGCGTGCACGCGCCGGTTTATTGCCCTTCCGGAGTTGCAGCCTTTGGCCGTGACCCGGAATCTTCGCGACAGGTATGGAACTCGACTGAGGGTTATCCCGGTGATTACGACTACCGGGAGTTCTATCGCGATATAGGCTACGACCTCGATCTCGATTACATCGGTCCGTACGTTCTCGATGGCGCTCGTGTCGATACCGGGATCAAATATCATCGCATCACCGGCAAAGGCGATCATAAGGAGCCTTATGTCGCTGAATGGGCTGAGCGAAAAGCTCAAATGCACGCGACGCACTTCCTCGCCGAACGTATTAAACAGACCGATCACTTGCGCAGCGTGATGGACCGAACCCCTCTTGTCGTTGCTCCGTATGATGCGGAATTATTCGGGCACTGGTGGTTTGAAGGTCCGCGATGGTTGGAACACTTCATTCGCAAGGTCGCCGCAGCGCAAGACACCCTCCGTCTAGTCACACTTTCGGAATATCTGAACGAATACCCTGTAAACCAGACGGCTGCTCCGTGCATGTCAAGCTGGGGATACAAGGGATTCAATGAAGTTTGGCTCAACGCCAGAAATGATTGGATCTATCCGCACCTTCACGCGGCCGGATCGATGATGGAGGAACTGGCAGACCGTTATCCGCAGGTGACGGGGCCCGCGCTGCGCGCGCTGAATCAGGCCGCGCGGGAGTTGCTTCTGTCGCAGGCAAGCGACTGGGCGTTCATGATCAATTCAGGAAATATGGGAGAGTATCCCAGTGGCCAAATTAAGAGCCACCTCGAGAACTTTCACCAACTCAAAGAACAAGTCGAAAACGCTGCGATTGACGAAGGGTGGCTCGAGGGAATAGAGAAAGAAAACAATATCTTTCGTGGAATCGAAACCTTTGAGGCCTTCCGCACGAACGGAAGCGCTCCGCGTACCGCGATCGAGCCGGCCGTATCAGATAACAAGACGGAGGATAGAGATCGCCTGGTCGAGACACTTTCCCGCGCCCAGCTTCACATCGTGATGGTGTGTCCGGAGATTGTTCCTTTCGCCAAAACGGGAGGCCTGGCCGATATGGCTGGGGCCCTGGCGCTTGCTCTCGAGGAACTCGGTCATCGTGTATCCATCGTTATGCCTGCCTATCGGCACGTATTTGATGCAGGAATTCCTCTGGATCAGTTCGGAATTCGTGTCGCCGCAACAGTTGGCGGATGGATGCAATACGCGGAAGTACTCACGGCGAGAATCGGTCGAGCAATCGAAATCTACCTGATCCGTGCCGATCACTACTTTGATCGAGCTCACCTCTACGGTACCTCTGAAGGGGACTATCGGGACAACGCGGAGCGTTTTGTGTTCTTCAACCGAGCCGCTCTTGAGTTGCTTCGGAACATCGATGCCCCTGATATCCTTCACGCGCACGACTGGCAAACGGCACTGGCAATCGCGTTTCTAAAGTCACAGCCTGAGCGCTACCCGGGTCTTGCTCGTATTGGAACTGTTTTGACCGTACACAACCTGGGGTATCAGGGCCTGTTCTCTTCCGATGACTGGCGCTTTCTGGATCTCGATCAGACCTTCTTCAGCCCCGAATGCCTGGAATTTTATGGAAAGATCAATTTCCTCAAA
>DATFXZ010000398.1:0-6510 GCA_035315305.1 Terriglobia bacterium
AGTTGTCGCTTCGGTTTGTTGTGTGAACATCATCAATTAGTTACCTGGCTCAACGAGCAGACCCTATTCGCTGCAAGATCTAAAAGATGCTCGTCAATCACGTGTATCATTGAATTGTTTTCGGCCGCGCGATTAATCAGGAGTTTGGGAAGATGTTCCCATGGAGAAATTCTGATTAATCGCGCGGCCAGTCCGTCAAAGCTGATTTACCAAAATTCAGACCCCCCAGGAGCAGGAAGTTGAATGTCACGGGATTAATCGCGCGGCCGCAATGATGCACGTGATTGACGAGCATCTTTTAGATCTTGCAGCGAATAGGGTTCGCTCGTTGAGCCAGGTAACTAATTGATGATGTTCACCCAACAAACCGAAGCGACAACTTGCCCCACGATCGAGCCCACGATCTCGAGAGGGGTTCCGCTGCACGAAGATCTGCGTGTTAACCTGGCCGAGGGGCGCCGAGCGGTAACAAAAACGCCGAAACACACGGGTATTACCGGCGAAAGATACAGCTAGAAGCCGTCAGTTTCGATGATTTGAACTTCAGTTCCAGCGGCGGTGAGCAACTCCGGAAACGTTTTCTCGAAATGCTTACCATTGCGGTGGCGAGCAGTTTGTCTCTGCCATCCGCCGTCGCATCATCGAGCGCGTTTGTCTTCACCTCAGTTATGCTACCTCAGTTATGCGTGCGCCCCACGAGCAAATTCAATTGCTAACGGACATGGTGTCGTCGGAAATGCGCGAGTCACTAGCTTTGAACAACGCTGTACACTCGCGGCATATCCCTGTAGGTCGGCGGCCGTTCGCGGAATCCGAGCGCGCGTTGTCAGCTTCAATAATATTCATCGGTCAGACCAGCGGGTAGAGACGGCACTTCAATTCCATTTGTCGAAGTACTCCTTTGATTTCGTTCCCTAAGTAAGGAATTGCTCGAGACAGGTCGCCTTCGCCAGCCACGTTCTCGATCTCCGAATCCGCAGTTACACGCCAACTGAGTGGCCTAAGGGTCGAAATTTTCCAGAAATCTTCGAGATAATGCGCCGCTTCGGCTCGCGCTTTTTCAGCACGAGCATTGACAGACGAACCTTGGCGATGATTGTATTACGCCACGCGACAATTGTCGTTTGAAGGAATACCAATTCAGAACGGTCGGCAGCAGCGAGACACTTGCCGATGTGTGTGGGGGAAAACGTGAAGAAGGTTATTTACTGGATGCTCGTGTCGGGTTTTCTCGTCACGAGCGCGTTTGGTCAAGTCACTAATGCGACCGCTGAGTGGAACGGTCGCAGATGCAACAGGCGCAGTCTTGCCTGGCGTTACGATTAGCGCAACTAACACCGCAACCGGCGTCGTCGTGAACGGGATCACAAATGAAGCCGGTGCCTATACTATCCAAAGCCTGATACCGGGGACATACAACATAGCCGGCGAGTTGCCCGGTTTTCAGAAACAGACTTATAGCAATGTGCAGCTCGGTAACGCAGTCACGGTCCGCTTGAACTTCAGCCTGCAAGTGGCGAGCCAGGCGCAGAGCGTGGAAGTAACAATTGCTGCCGACGCATTACTTGCAACTTCAAGTCCGACCATCGGACAGGTGTTGACCGAAAAGAAGGTCACGGATCTGCCAGTCGTGGGGAACAACGTTCTCGACATGCTCACAGTTTTGGGTGGTCTCGACAATTTCGTTGCGACGAGTGGTCCAGGACAAAGCGCATTCGGCCGCGAGAGTACGACGCTAGCCGGTATTAGTGCGCAGAACGCTCCGGTCCTTCGAGACGGAGTCATGGTTCAAGATACGCGGTACCCGACTGGAATCAACTCAGCCACGGTCATCAATCAAGACCTGGTTGGCGAAATTCGATTGATCGTGTCGCCGGTGGACGCCGAAATGGGACGCGGAAACGGTTTCGTCCAAATCACAACGCGTTCGGGAACCAATCAATTTCACGGCGCAGGCGTCTGGAACATTCAGAACAGCGCGACAAACGCGAACACATGGAGCAATAACCGAAACGGTCTTCCGATCAACTGGGTAACGAATAACCAAGGAACGGCAAGTATCGGCGGGCCGATCGTGAAGAACAAGACGTTCTTTTATACATTGTGGGACATGAATTTCAACCGACAGCGCGCAAATACGTACGCCAGTGTGCTCACACCGTGCGCGCGGAACGGCGTCTTCCGGTACTTTGATGGTTGGAATAGCGGCGCCATCGGTCAGGCGACGATCCGCACTGGGAATCCGATCACGACAGTAGTGAATGCGGATGGCAGCCCTCTAACGCCAGCAACGAACCCTGATGGAAGCGCCTACACCGGCCAGCTCCGGTATATCAGCGTTTTCGGTCCAGTATCCTTTCCGGCTAGCGGCCCGAACGCGGATTGCTCAAACGGAACCATCACCGGTTCGTCGTGGGACACGTTTCGGAAAGGAACCGACAGCACCGGTCTTATTAAGCGGACCATTGATTTGATGCCGCAGCCGAACGACTTTACCAACGCCAACAATACACTCACAACAGTCGACGGCTTGAATGTCGCGGCGTATCGGTACGTTAGGAGATTTCGCGGCCTAGATAACCTATTTAGCGTCGGCGAATCTACCGGCAACCGGAAGCAGATCAATGTCAGGATCGACCACAACTTGAACCTGCAGCACCGGGCCAATTTCAGTATCAGCTATGAACGCGTCAATTCTGACGATACAGTCGCGGGTTTGCCCGGTACGTGGAGCAATCAGAATTTCCATCGTCCGTTGGTGCTCACCGCAGGTTTCGTGTCGACGCTGTCGTCCGCGTTGGTCAACGAGGCGAAGTTCGGTTACCACCGGACCGGAACAAATGTGATCGCTCCATGGAATCTCGCAGAGAATCAGGAAGGTATCAATCAATACCTGCCCGCTCCAGTCAACGGCTTTCAGGTTCTTCCAGACATCACCGGCGGTATCGGTGTCTGCAGTCCGATCACCGGTGCCAGGCCCCCCGGCAACTGTTTAGGAGGCACAGCGACAGGCGCCAACATCACCGCAACCTCGACGGACAAGAGTCCGCTCTGGACCTACGGCGATACCATCAGTTGGACGAAGGCCAAACACACGGTCAAGTTTGGCGGGGAAATCCGGTTCGCCAGCAGCGCGACCCGAAGCAGCAGCGCCGGGGCTGGAACGTTCTTTACGAATTTCAAAGCGCCCGCTGTTGTCGTTGCCGGCGCGACCCCGGGTGCGCCGCTCGCAACCTCAGGGGCAAGCGCCATTGCCGGCGGGCCGGCTGGCAATCCTGCGATGGCGGGTCTCGGTTCGACGGATGCGAACCGGGCGCGGAACTTGTTGAACTTCCTGTCAGGGTCGCTCGCATCGATCAATAACCTCTACTGGCTGGAGGACCCCAAGGCAACGAAGTTCGCTGACTACCGCGACTTTAACTTTGTCGATAATAAGATCATCCAAAGAGAATTCGATTTCTTCGTTAAGGATGATTACAAAATTGGGAAGAACCTAACGCTGAATCTCGGTGTTAGGTACGAGTGGTACGGCGTTCCGTATGCGGCGTATGGGTTGACGGCGGCGCCGATTGGTGGGGGCGCAGCAGCGTTCGGAATTTCAGGCCGCGACTTCGGTGGCTGGATGAACCCGGGCGCACGCGCCGATCAAACGACACTGCAGTTCGTTGGCCCGGGTTCGCCCAATCCCGGAAAACAGCTCTACCCAGACGACTGGAACAATTTTGGTCCGGCGGTTGGCTTTGCTTGGCAGGTTCCGTGGCTCGGCGAAGGCAAAACAACAGTACGCGGCGGCTATCAAATCACCTACCAAGGCGGAAGCCGCTTCAATACGCTGGAAGTTCCAGTCAGCTTTCCTCCGGGCAGAACGTATCAAGGGAGTTTCACCGGAGATAGCAGTAACCCGTATCTGGATCTGACTAAACTATCTACTCCGGGCATTCTTCCGGCACCGCTGCCGGCCGGCGTCGCACCGCTGACGCCGATTCCCATCACGGATCGAAGCCAGACCACGAGCTTTTTCGATCCGAACTATGTTTCTCCTTACGTTCAGAACCTGACGTTGTCCGTTACGCATAGCGTGAAGAACAATCTGACGGTGGATCTACGATACATCGGCACCCTTGCCAGGAAGCAGTTCACCGCGTTCAATTTGAACCTTCCAAACTTCCTCTACAACGGTCTGCAAGCGGAGTTCGATAAGATCCGGGCAGGTCGCGAATCGCCGATGCTAGACCAGATGCTGAACGGCATTAATATCTGTGCGACTGGTTGTGCGGCTGGCGTTCAGTACGGTGCCATCGGGCAAGTTATCAATAACCAACTGCAGACGGCAGCTCTTCAACTGCGCTCGAGTTCAACGTTCAATACAAATTTGGCGAACGGCAACTATAACTTGGTTGCAAGTTCGCTGAATACGTTGGATTACTTCAAAGTTGGTTGTCCGGGTGCCGGCATCAACGGCAATTGCAATTTGGCCGATATCAATACCAGTACCGTGAAGGGAGCGGTCTTGCGCGTCAACGGCAACCCGGAGAATTTCATTTCGACGAACCCGCAATTCGCCACGACATCCGGATTAACTCCCGGGGTCAACTACTATACGAATTCGGGCAATAGCAACTATCACTCGTTCCAGGCGGAAGTGACGTTACGGCCCACGCACGGTTTCAGCGGAACAGCGAACTATACCTGGAGTAAAGACCTAGGTGTGCCGGCAACACCGGCTTCACTATTTGGCGGTTTTACGCCGACCTTTACCAATCCTGTCGATCGACACAGCGACTACTCTATTGTGAACCTTAGTCACCCGCATGTCTTCCGCATGAATGGCAGTATCGAAATGCCATTCGGACCCGGCAAGCTGCTCTTCCGGAATAGTTCAGGTACCTTGGCTCGCGCAATTGAAGGTTGGCGTTTCGGCGCTATCTGGACAGCAAGCTCGGGCCCTTGGACGAGCATCACCGCTCAGAACATGCTGTACGCGAACGGCGTACCGGACGTTGCCAACGCCGACTTGCTTAAAGAGCTGCTGAACGACGCTGGTGTGAAATGGGGCGCGCCTGCCGGAGCCTTTACTGAGGGACGTTATTTCGATCCGGCGAAGTGGACGAAAGTCGCGGACCCACAATGCGGTGCCATTACCAACTTGCAGAACCTGAACACCGGCTCCAATCGCTGCGTGTTACAAGCCGTGGCGAAGATCGTCGATCCAGGCACGGCTGGCTCCTTCCCCCTGAATGATGGCAGCGGCAAAAATGGGATCATCGTTCTCCAGAATCCGCAACCTGGACACCAGGGAAACTTGGGCCAGAACGTTCTGCGAGGACTCCCAGTCTGGCGTTTCGACGCGAACCTCGCGAAGGCGTTCCGGATCACGGAAACGAAAAGCATGCAGTTTCGTGTCGACGCGTTCAACGTCTTGAACCATCCCCAACCCGGCAATCCTAATCTATCGATCAACCCCAACTTGACGGCGGGTACGACTTTTGGGACTTCCATTCCTTGGGGCCAGATCACGAACAAGACCGGAGCCCGTGTGTTGCAGGGGCAGTTGCGCTTGGAATTCTAAGCAAGCAAGCTCTGAATAGCACAAACCAAAATCCCGCCGAGAAGTCGGCGGGATTTCTGTTCTGTGCCAACATCTATCGGTTGCTTATATTCCAGCGATCATCGTATTCGAGAATGCGAACCGTCATTTCAATCTGGCCAACGGTCCCGATTAATCCGCGCCATGTCTCGCGACTTCTTCGATCCCACGCCTGAACAACAAAACGTCGCTGTAGTCCGCAAAAATTACTGACGCGTCCTAGAACTCATCTTCTGAACGCTCTATAGAATACTTGGATGCTGTGGGTGGCGAATTCCTAAATTGGGTTGATATTGTGCCGGTTTCGGTCGGGTCCGATTTTCTTCTTATCGTTAGCGAGGAAGCTGCTCGACCAAGCGGGCGCCTCAGTGCTGTAGCCGCGGTGGTAAATCCGGTTGCTTTCAATCGTCCGATCGACGGTCCGGTCCCATCACAGTTAAGCTGCCAGCGTGGGTCAACATTTATCGGTTGCGATGCGTCGAGCGTGTCCGGCACTACGGCTTAATGACTTTGACCACGTAGTAGTTGATTTCCTTGGGAACTTCTTTGAACCAGTGAGGAACACCCGCTGGAATAACCATAACGTCACCTTTTGCAAGATGTCGCGTCTCGCCACCATTGATACTGGTCCCGAGTTGTTGGTTTGATCGCGCAACTTTTCCTCCGACCATCGTGCCCGCTGTCACAATCGTGGCTTCACCATCCAGAATATAAAACGTGTCGGTTTCCTTATCGTGAACTTCCACTTGGCCAGGCCCCGTGCGGCGATTCATTGAAACGGAAAGATCCGGCGCCGTCACCAGACTTCCGCCCTTGGCGACCTTCTCATGATCAACGTAGGTAACAGTTGAATCGGCCGGCATGGCCAACACAACGGCCGAAACCAGCAATGTCGTTACGAGCAGCGGCAGTTTCATGATCGT
>DATFXZ010000399.1:0-3584 GCA_035315305.1 Terriglobia bacterium
GACCGCGCTTCGCACCGGCGCCGTGAACTGCATCAACGATCCAATGGGCAGCGGCTGGATATGTTTTTCACTCAGCACCTCACCCACGGCTTCAGCCAGTTGAGCGCGTTTTAGCCGCTGATTGTCCTGTTCATGCTGCGCCAGCTGTTCCCAGGCCGAAGCCATAAGCTGCTCTTGCTCGTTACGAATCACAAGCGCTCCCAATCCCGCAGCAACTCTGCTTCGAGGATCAGAGTTCATCTCGCGAAACCAATTGGGAGGTTTGTCGTCGTCCCGAACCGTTCTCTGCTTCGCGTGCCACTGGCCGTAGAGTGGAGGTCCAACCAGATAGGTTTGACCATCGGCTGCGGCGAGCTCTGCCGGAGCGTTGAGAATTTTGCGGAGCGAAGATTGGAAAGAAGATCGCGCCGGTTCCGGCCAGGGCGTGGATTCGGTGTCCGGCGTAGTCAAAGCGCCCTCGAGTCCAAGCACTGTGCCCGGTGTGTCCGGGGGGAGTTCCGGCATGCCCCAACCTGCCGCTGCGATGCTCATCGCGCGCAGTCCCAGCGAAGGCGACAGCTTCCGTTTCTCCAGCCGCCGAGCCAGCGCTTCGAAGTCGCCTTCACTACTCGTTCTGAATTCCCAGTAGTAGTAAACGGGAAGGCGAACATGATCGCTATTCGGCGAGCCTGCAGTCCACGCAGGACTCAATGCACGTTCATCTTCTTCGCTGACCGTCTCACCCAGACCCGTCTTGCGTCCCACGTCGAAAGTTGGAACCACGCACGCGACATAGTCGGTGTTCGAATCCAAACGACGCGGACCAAGCAATCTCGATAACGTGCGTTCGGGATACTTTCGAAGTGTCTCGCTCAACGCCTTCTTCTGCGCGGCCGGATCCAGCGCGGGATCCATGACTGGCGTCGTTCCCTCAACAATCTGGGCGTGAGCCCAAGCCCACGCTTCGTTGAGGTTTGGAAGTTCCGACGGAAAGCATTCGAATACCGGCAACGGAAGGTTCGGCGCCGTCGTGATCAGAGCAGCCGCTGTCGGAACCACGACCAGACAGATCCATGGTTGCAGTCGGCCAGACGCGTCCGGAGCCTCGGGAGTGAAGAGCCAGGGGAAGTCCGGACGATCAAATTCGATCAACGGAAAATAGTTCGGCTCGAAATCTCCCAGCAGATGATGCGGATCGGTCCGGATCACTTCGCGCGGGTCGATTCCTGTCACATCTCCCGGTCCATACAGTTTCACCGGAACATCGACATCTCGCGAGTTGTTCACGCGCACTCGCATGGGCACGGCAAGGTGGCCGTCCGCAAAATCCGTGCGTGCGGCTGCGAGTCCCGCATGCAGTCCCTGCCGCATCCATGAGAACAACCTGGTGGTCGCCTTAATTGCCAAAGTGTCTGGCATATCTCCTCAAATTGCTTCCGCTGTAGCGGCGGTCTATGACCGCCGAGTATGTCGAATTTCGAGATCGTGGGCGGTCATAGACCGCCCTACAGTTCGCGAACCGTGTAACGAGCGTTGCCTTTGCGCCGAATCGGCGCTTGGCCGGCCGCTCCTGTAATGACGACGGCGTCGAGGACGGCCGCCTTCATCACATACATCGATCCGACAGGTTGTTGCGGCGGCTCTTCCTGACCGGGCACAACAATCTGTGTTTCGTACTCGAGATTCGAATCAACGAGCGGGTCGTAATGAAAAACCACATCGTCCGTGCCGAACCGTATGCCTGCATCCTTGGGTTCAAAAGAAGGACGCGCGAGACGCTCGTCGTCACTCAGTTGCACGAACTGCGCGATTGCAAACGAGTCCTGCGTGACCGTCGTTGCGAGTGGCAACGTCCCAGCAGTGCCGTCGGCGCGTCCCGGTTCCAACGTGAAACGATTCGCGCCAGTCACTGGAGCATTCCCGAATGTGTTGATGGTCATGTTCAACGGAACCACGCGCTGCCGGACGGTCAGCTCTGCGAGCGGATGCGCCCGCAACGTTGTAGTGCTCGATTGCTGCCGGAACGTGACAAGCGGATGCTCGCCCGAAGGCAGCTCACTGCTCCAGTTGCGCGCGTCACTCACCGCAGCGACAAGCAGGCCGACCACATCGACCGGTTCGGGCAGGGGCGCGGGCTCGTCCCGACCGAACCGATGATTGACCGATACGGAAACTTTGAAGAAGAGGACCTTGAACGTTGCTTTGCCCTGTACGTGCCACGGCGTCGGTCCGGACAATGTGCCGTCGAGCATGATGCCCATCAGCAGATGGCCGTGATAGCGCAACGCCACAGCCACACCGATGTCCACGACAAATTCAAAAGGAACAAAGTGGAACAGCGCATCGACTCCCAGGTAACCGTCCAGCGTGAATCCGCCGCCGGAGGCATGCAAATCGATGCGCGCGCCGAATTGAGCCGTGTTGGACGTCAGCGCCAGATACGCTTCGCAACGCAGTCGCAAGTCGTCGCCCTGCGATAAATTCAGAGCGAGCCGATCCAGCTTCGGAAACCCCGCAGGGGGAAGGAATCGTGGATTGAACCCGCCGATGGCGAGAATGAAACCAGGTTGCGTTCCCCAGCTCGCGCGCAGCGCCATGTCGCCGGTAAGTGTGAATTCGAGAATGCGCGAATCGTACAGCGTTGCATCCAGCGAGACTTTGCCCTGATTGAAATCAATGACGCCGACCGCATCCATTCGCACCTGAACAAGCGCAGCTCGTTCATCGGGAAGAATTGCTTTCAAACGGCCAAGGACGATTAACCGAATGGGTTCGGGAACCTCCAGAATCAGAGCCAGTTCAAGCGTCAGGATGGTGGGCGTGCCCCAGCAGATCGTCGCCATCGGGCCGAACACATGTCGCCCCGTTACGGGCGGGAACACGGTGCGCAAATCGCTGACAATCTGCGGTGCATTCCGTATCGGATCTGCAGGGAACAGGATCGAGCCGAGCGTCCCGTTCTTCAAACCGCTGCGCAACACGTCCACCATCGCCGTGCGGTTTACGCCCAACAGCCCGCCGATTCCCGTCAATGTGAAACCGAGTCCCAGTTGGATAGGCGCGAAGCCTTCGGCGGTTAGTATCAGAACTAATGAAAAGCCTTTGGAGCCGTCCGGCATTCGAGTCGTGAGAACACCGATCGCCTTAACGGCGACCGTTTCCGCAACTTCGAGTTGGACAATGCCCGCGTACTCTTCCTTTGCCGGATCAAAGCGCAGGAAGCCTCCGCCGGTGACGACCGACGCATTCACGGAGAGTCCCGCGCCCTTCGGCGGCGCGAAACCGAACTGGATATCAAACGGGCCCGCATTCCCGTTGGCGAAGACCGCCGAACTTCTCAAGCCAATGCCTTCGACTGAAAACGAGACAGGCCCTAGATCGCCTGCAACGGTCACACCGACATCCGCCGTCAAATCCGGGGCCTGATTGGAATCGACTGTAGATCGAATGCCGAGATCGAGTTGCTCGATTCGGAGCGAACCCACACTGAGATTCGGATGAATGGAAACCTCGAAGCCGGCGCCGCCAATGAAGTTGAAACCGGAGCGGTTTGACCATCGCAAGCCAAGCGTGATGGGTATCGTTATCTCGTTCTGACCAAACAA
>DATFXZ010000400.1:0-6797 GCA_035315305.1 Terriglobia bacterium
AATTTGAAGAACGAACAGCAACAGTTGGCTCAGGAGTCGTTGGATGGCGCGGCTCAAGAACTCGAAAACATCCAGCAGAGGCTCGATAACCAACAGCTCAAAAACATGGCCAGCCAGCAGATCCAAAATTTAAAGGATTCGCTGCAGCAGCGCCAGCAGGCCGGACAAAAAGGAGCGAAGGGCCAGCAACAAGCTTCGGGAAAAGGTCAAAACGCTCAAGGCCAGAAACCCGAAGCTGGACAACCTCCCGATGGCGAGAGCCAATCTGCAGAATCAGGAACGGACGGGGAGCCCACGGATCAAGCAGGCCAACAAGGCCAGCCCGGCGCGATGATGCCGGGCGGTAGTGAAGGAACGGGTTTGATGCCGGGCGGTAAAGGCGGATCCGATGCTCCTCGCGAAGGTGCCCCGACATCGCTCCAGGTCCAGCTGCAACAGGAGAAAGTGCAAGGAATGCAGGACGGTGGCGAGAAGCCTGAGAACCTCGAGGAATCCAGCAAGCAGGAACGATCAAGACTCGATTATCGCAACGTCAAGTCCGACCTCAGTCCCGCCCAAAAAGATTTGCTGAATCAGGATCGCATTCCCTGGGAGTATCGGCCGCTAATCAAAGATTATTTCCAAGCCATCCGGCCGACGCCGCAAAAACAGGACAAGCAATGAGCAGTGCCATCGATCAACAGGTAGCCACGTTTCAAGAACAGTTCAAACGCGTGAAGGACGAAGTCTCTAAAGTCATTGTGGGCTACAGCGAAATCATCGATGGCGTAATAATGAGCCTCCTCGCAAGCGGGCATGTCCTTCTCGAGGGTGTTCCAGGTTTGGGAAAAACAAAACTGGTGTCGACGCTCTCCGACGTGATGCATCTGAAGTTTTCCCGGATCCAGTTCACGCCAGACCTCATGCCGGCAGACATTACTGGAACGAACGTCGTTCAGGAAGATGCACTGGGCGAAAAATTCCTCGAATTCCAGCCGGGTCCGATCTTCTCGAACATTGTGCTCGCCGACGAAGTCAATCGTGCAACGCCGAAAACCCAATCGGCCTTGCTTGAAGCCATGGAAGAGCGCAGCGTCACTGTCGGCAAGACAAGCCACAAGCTCGATTCACCCTTTTTCGTGTTAGCGACACAGAATCCTCTCGAGATGGAAGGAACGTATCCACTGCCGGAAGCGCAGTTGGATCGGTTTTTCATGAAGCTGAAGGTCGACTATCCGACCGTCGGCGACCTTCATACGATCCTGAATCGAACGACGAAGGCTAAAGAGCCCCAAGTCGACCGAGTCCTTGGACAAGGCGAAGTGCTGGCAATGCGAAAGACCGTCCGAGCTGTACCGATCGCGCGTCCAGTTCAGGATTATGCCATCCGGGCCACGCTGGCTACGCATCCGAAACCGCCCCACGCCCACGCGCTCACTATGAAGTACGTGCGCTATGGCTCGAGCCCGCGAGGCTCGCAGGCTCTGGTGATTGGCGGGAAAATTCGTGCGCTTTTGAACAATCGCCTGCACGTCTCGTGTGAAGACATCCGCGCCGTCGCGTATGGCGCCCTTCGGCACCGCGTCCTCTTGAATTTCGAAGGCGAAGCCGAGCGCATCGATACGGACACCATCATCAAAGAAATATTGGAGAACACGCCGGAATCAAATTAGATGCAATCACCACAGTGATCGCCACCCGCAATATGTCCACGGAAAACGCAAATCTCACCCTCTTCGATGACGAGTTCCTGAAAAAGCTTGAGTATCTCAACATTATTTCGAAGCGTCTATTCGCAGGCCAGCTTCGCGCCGAGCGGCGCACACGCAAACGCGGAACCGGTCTGGAGTTCGCTGACTATCGCGCATATGTTGCGGGCGATGACTTCCGACATTTGGACTGGAAAGCTTACCTCCGGTTGAATCGGCTGATCTTAAAACTGTTCGAGGAAGAGGAAGACCTGCCGATCTATTTATTCGTAGACAGCAGTCAGTCGATGAATTACGGCGAACCATCGAAGCTCGATTATGCGCGACGCGTCGCGGCTGCACTGTGTTATATCGGCCTTGCGAACCTCGATCGGGTGAACGTCATTTCATTTGCCGATGGTCTTAAGTCAGAATTGCCGCCGCAGCGCGGGAAGGGGCGGATCTTCAAAATTTTCCGTTTCCTCTCGGAAATCAGCGCGAGCGGAGACACGGACGCAAAATCGTCATTTAAAACTTATTGCACCGAAACCCGGCGTCGTGGACTCGCTGTTGTGGTTTCCGACTTCTTCGATAGCCACGGATTTGCCGGCGCGCTCGATATATTGCGGCATTTTCGTCACGACATCTTTGTCATTCATATTGCCAGTCACGAGGAGATCGACCCCGGATTGCGCGGCGAGTTGCTTCTAGTAGATGCAGAAAACAATACGACGCGAGAAATCACGATAACGCCTTCATTATTGACTGCCTATAAGGCCGAATTCTGGAAGTATTGCGAAGCGGTCGAATCGTACTGCGGAAAATATCAGTTGGGGTATGTGCGCACAACCACCGACTTTCCCTTCGAGGAGTTGATCTTGAAGGTATTCCGTCAAGGCAGGTTCTTGAAATGACGTTTCTCGCACTGAGTCCGCTCGAAGCAGCGCTTCTGGCTCTCTTGACCTCGGGAGCGATCATCGCCCTGTACTTTCTCAAACTGCGCCATCGGCGAGTCGTCATTTCTTCATCCATTCTGTGGAAACGCGTGCTGGATGAGCGGCAATCGCATTCGCTCTGGGAAAAACTTCGGACGATTATCTCCGTGGCGATCGCCGTCACGATTGCGCTATTGCTCGGACTGGCGTTGGCACGGCCGGAAGTGGAATCGCTAACCGGCAAGAATGAGCGAATCGTTCTCGTCCTGGATACTTCGCCGACAATGAATACGCTCACGCGGGACGGCAAAACACGCTGGCAGCACGCACTGGAGAGCGCCAAAGGGCTTCTGAACAGCGGCGGCCCCACGACGGAATTTCGGATCATCGATACGTCGGGAGTAACGGCATCGGCATTCACAACCGATCGCAATGAAGTTCGCCGGCTCATCGAACAAATGTCTCCCAAAACTGCGGATCCGCAGTTTCCTCGAGTCGATGACCGTGATTCGCAGGTTTACTTCGTTTCGGATGGCGTGACAATACACACCACGCCATCGTTCGTCAGGCGCGTGTCGGTCTTCGAATCTGCCAATAATGTCGGTATTACGGCGTTTGAAGTCCGATCGATCCCGTCCATGCCGCTGAGCTACGAAGCCTATCTCGAACTTCAGAATTTCGGCAGACCGGCTGAAGTTGGAATCGTTCTGAGCGGAACAGGCGGCCAGCGCATCAACAAAACCGTCCGACTAGGGACGGAAGAAATCTATAAAGACGTTTTTGATCTCTCTCAATTCGAGGGTGGCGGGATCCGGGCAATGATACAGGCGAGCGACGACGCTCTTGCGTTGGACGACATCGCTTTTGCGTACCTGCCTGTAAAACGAAAGACACGTACACTGCTCGTCACGCACAGTAACCGATTCCTCGAAACATTATTGAAACTGGATAACTATGTCGAACTCGCGGTGACGGATCCGGCCAATTATCGTGAGTCGCCCAACATCGATGCATACATCTTCGACAGGTTTGCCCCCGCCTCGGCTCCGGCACGGCCGTCGCTGGTGATCGGAACACCGAACGCTCCGTGGTTGAAACCGTCGACCGGTGAAGTCAAAAAACCGGAGATCGCAACGTGGTCTGAAAGCCATCCTGTGATGCAATTTGTTTCCGTTCACGATGTGACCATCGAACGCGCTTCGCGCATCGAGGCTGGAAACCTGACGGTGATCGCCGCTTCAAAGCAGACACCGCTGATCGTGGCTTCGGAAAAACCGAAGTGGGTCATGCTGACATTTGATCTGGAATCTTCAGACTTCCCTTTTCATGTCGGTTTTCCAGTGTTTATCGAAAACGTATTGGCCTGGTTTAGCCGCGAGCAACTGGCGCTGAAGCGCAGCCCCGGCATTGTCGATGTTCCCTTGGCGAATGCTCAAATCCGGACAATCGACGGCAAGGTCATTTCGTCAGAACAACAACTCGGCGCGACCGTCTTTGCAACGAGCGAGCCGGGGTTGTACGCCGCGACGCAAGGCGATCAGCGGGTGCATGTTGCGGTAAATTTAGCGAATCCGACTTTCTCGGATGTGAATCGATCCGTATTCAAAACGGATAAGTCTGCGGCGACGCAGCATTATTGGCTCCGTCGAGAGCTTTGGTTTTATATGTTGACGGCAGCGGCAGCGCTGATCGCAATCGAATGGCTGACGTACCACCGGAGAATTACGTTATGAGAGGTTTACGCCGGAACGGTCCAATAGGTATACGCGAAGCGGACGGGGTGGCTGCTCACAAGTCACGTATCGGTGAGAGCGACCACCCCGTCTGCGGCACAAAGGTGGGCTACGCCGAAATTTTCTTGATGCCGCAGCCACCCCTCCTCACGAGGAGGGGAATACGCCCGTTCACAGTTCATAGACCGCCGGTACAGTAGATAGACCATGCATTTCAGTTTCGACACATACTGGCCGCTGGCACTGCTGTTGGTGATTCCTTACCTATGGTGGGTGCAACGCCGTACGCTCACGGATCTTAGTCCGAAACACCTGCGCTTGGCTGGAACCCTCCGGTCGGCGATCGTGGCGCTGATTGCTCTTGCGTTGATGCAGCCGGTCATTTATCGATCGGGATCATGGATATCGGTTGTATATCTCCTTGATGTCTCGCAAAGCGTCTCCCCTCCGGCCATCCAATCTGCGATGCAGTGGGTTCAGCAAACCAACGATGCCGGTCATCCCGATCATGCGCGGTTCATTCCGTTCGGAGCCAATGCGGCCGTTTTCGAAAAGGTTGAACAAATCAAGCAAGTCCAGGTAACGAGCGGTGCAGCCCAGGGTTCGCTTGATCAAAGCGGCACGAATATCGAAAACGCAATTGATAGCGCCATTCGTAGTTTTGCGCCGCATCATCTGAAACGGCTGGTGCTGCTTAGTGACGGCAACGAAAACTCCGGCCGGATGGTGAACACGCTGTCACGTTTGAAATCCGAAGGTATCCACGTCTACACCGTTCCTTCGCAGGTGCGGACGAACCATGATGTTTGGGTTGAAAACATCCTGGCGCCGTCCGAAGTCACGGCTGAAGAACTTTTCCCACTCGAAGCGCACATATACAGTCAAACTGAAACGGCGGCCGAGGTTGAAATCAAACACGGAGACAAGAGTCTCGGCACTAAGAAGGTGCAGTTGATCCGGGGTCTGAACCGTGTCGCCTTCGAAACCAGCATCAAAGATGAAGCCGGGCCGGTGTTGATCGACGCGGAAGTGAAAGCTGGCGGCGACCCATTTCCGGATAACAACAAGTTCCGGTCGTCCATCGTCGTGCAAGGCCGGCCGAAAATTCTTTACGTCGAGAGTCATGCTCAGAGCGCGCGATATTTGCAGACAGCACTTACAAATGAAGGGCTGAACGTCAACACCGTCAGTCCGGCGATGATTCCCAACACGATCGAGGAACTGGACGCTTACGAAGCTATCGTGCTGAGTGACGTCGCTCGGAACAATCTCACCGACCCGCAAATGAAGACCCTCGCGACATATGTGCGGGACCTCGGTGGCGGCTTCATCCTGGCCGGCGGAGAGAACAATTACGGCGAAGGCGGATATTCAAAAACGGCAATCGAAGAAGTACTCCCGGTCACGTTTGAGACGAAGAAGGAAAAGCCGGATTCCGTCGGGATGATCGTCGTGCTCGACAAATCGGGGAGTATGGGCGGTCAAAAGATCGAAATGACGAAAGAGGCCGCAAAAGCGCCGCTGGCACTCTTGAAGGACACCGACAGTTTTGGCGTGGTGGCGTTCGATTACAATTTTTACTGGCCCGTAAAATTTCAAGCGGCGTCAAACCGTTCGGCCATTACTCAAGCGATCAGCACGATCATTGCAGGTGGAGAAACCAATATCTACCCAGCGCTGCGCGAGGCGTACATCCAGCTTGCCGGCTCGACGTCTCAGGTGAAGCACGTCATTCTTCTTTCGGATGGACGTTCACTACCTGACGATTTCGAGGGCCTGACAAAGAAAATGGCCGACGCGAAAATGACAGTTTCAACTGTAGCAGTCGGGAACGGCGCCGATCGGGAGTTGCTGTCTCAGATTGCGAATTGGGGTCACGGACGCACGTACTACCTCGAAGACCCAACCGCCGTCCCCCAGATCTTTACAGAAGAGACTGAACTCGCGACGGGAAAGACGTTGCGCGAAGAATCGTTCAAACCTGTCGTGAAGAAAAACGTGGAGGCATTCAAAGGCATCGATTTCGAAGCCGCACCACCGTTGCTCGGCTACGTCGCAACGAAATCGAAGGATACATCGGAAGTGTTGCTCGAATCCAAGCGCAAGGACCCGATTCTGGCACGGTGGCAATACGGCCTGGGAAAAACAGTCGCTTTTCTGTCCGATTTGAAGGATCGATGGGCGGTTGATTGGCTGCGCTGGAACGGCTACCCGAAATTCTGGTCTCAGCTTGTTCGCGAAACCATGCGTCGCCGTGGCGACAACGAATTCGATTTTCGCGTCGTGAAAGACGGGGACGAAGCAAAACTTTCAATCAATGCAATCCAAAAAGATGGCCAGTTCCGCAACAAGCTCGAAACTCAGGTGAGAGTTATCGGTCCGGATCAGTCCGTGTCCGAAGTTCGCATACATCAGGTCGGACCCGGAGCCTATGAAGCGAAGTATCCGCTGACGAAGAAAGG
>DATFXZ010000401.1:0-3474 GCA_035315305.1 Terriglobia bacterium
CTGCGGCCTAATTAAAAACCCTGCAATTGAGGCGCACTTAATTGAATCAAATGCGCGAGTCCAAAGACAGTCCAAGGCTAAAGGCTTTCTGCCGGGTTGCGCCCTCGGTCCTCTTTAACGACCGAGCAATCTGTCCAGCAGGCGTCCTTTTTCGGGCGAGCGCCTTCAATGTGCGAACGTGGTCAGATGTCCACGCGCGCCGTTTTCCATTTCGCTTAGCCATTATTTCTCCTTCAGGTCAAAGCGCAGCCTTGTAGCCGCGCGAATGATAAAAGAAAAGATAAACCTTCGGATCGGGCCGGCACATCGTGATGGCGCGAGCGGCATCCTTACGCAAACAATCGACCTATAATGCGCGGGTGGACCGCTTGGACGCCATACGACTTCTAAAGGCGTTGGTCGCCGCAGGCGCAAAACCTCGCGCGCCAATGGCCAGCGCTTGGATTGACGAGATAGCCGTGAGAGATGTGTCGTTGCATGGCACGCAGCTTGCGTCTGCCCTCGCATACGCAGAAGGACAACGCTGGCTCGCCGACAGTCGAACAAGAAAAGACTGGATTTACCTCACTCGTACAGGTGAGATCGTCGCCAAGGGAAGTGTAATTTAAACGGTCAAGTGCATCGGATCGTCAGGCCACCAAATGGAGAACCGAATTGGTTTTCAATGTCACTCCGAAGTGAGCGCTCGAAGTTGTCAACATTCCTCGACAAACCCGAAATCGACGAGCTGCTGAGGGAGCCAATTTGCGAATGGCCTATTCACAATCACGACCTTATCTGTCAACGCTATAATCGCATTGCAGTATTCATTCCGTTTTTCGAATACGTATTGTTCATGCCATCTGGTCTCCGCAAGCGTGCAGTGGATCAGCTAAAACTTCGACGGGGAGATCAAGTTCTTGAAGTGGGATGTGGGACAGGTAGGAACTTTCCCTTTCTGCGCGACGCTGTTGGAGCTGAAGGACGCATTTATGGTGTCGATCTATCCGAAGGCATGTTGCGCAGGGCACGGAAGCTGTGCCTACGCCGGCAATGGACCAACTTCGTGTTGATCGAAGCCGATGCAGCTGATTACGCTGGCGAAGAACAGTTTGATGGTGTGCTCTTCAGCTTTTCTTATAACGTCATGCCACATCATCGTTCCGTTCTTCGCCAAGCTTGGAAACAGCTTCGTCCTGGCGGTCGACTCGTTATCATGGATGCGAGACTGCCCCCGGGGTTGTTGGGAAAGCTGATTCGGCCATTTGCCACTTGTTTGATGAAGCAGACGTTGCTTGGCAATCCTCTCATTCGACCCTGGCAATATCACGCTGCGTTGGTCGATGACTTCCAAATGCAAGATTTCCGTTTCAGTTCATATTACGTTTGTTGCGGCACCAAGCCTGAACACGACCCAAACAATCGCAACTTGTTGCCGCCACTGGGGCACACGCACAAGTAATCGCTCGCTTGATGCGGATACGCTGCTCGCGATTGGCCGCAGGTTTTTCTATTGCTTGGGCGCGTTGACGGCTCCGGCAGGCGCTGGGCCTCGCGGATCGTCCCCGATCCTCCATGCATTTCTTGAGGAAGGCATCGCGCGCCTCGCCTTGCAGTCGCCGCTGATCCGCGCCGAACTTGCAGGTCGCCATTTTTCGTCTCGATGATGTCCAGCGGCTGCTTGCCCTAATGTAGCCCCTAGTGCGATGGTACAGTAATTTTTGGTGGCTGGGGTTGCTAAGAGGGGGTGTGAAATGGTTCAGTGCACTTGGTTTGATAAAAAACCGAGAGAGTTGTGATTGACTCCTTGGAGGCCGCGGAAGAGACATCACTGCGCACCAGGCAAGGCGAACAGGCCTGACCGATTTAGCGGCCAGGCGCCGTGCGAGTGGTTTGGGTTGCCCGCCAACGCTTTCAGCCACGATCACCTCTCCATAGGATTGGTGTGCGGAAGGGATGCGACGATGGAATCCGGAGCCGGCCGATTGCGGCGATTTATTGCGATTCGTTTAGGAACAGACGTTCAATGAAACACGTGTAACGCCGGTTTCTCTGATCGAACAATTTCTACGTCAGCAACAGTTTCTCCGCGCTCACGAAACAAGTTTCCTGCCAGGACTTTTAGCCGGTCAAGCAAGTCTTCGAAGTTCGGACCGAGAACCCCAAGTCCCACCTCGTCCACGAAGATGAACCACCATCCGTCCAGCTTGGATTGCTGAACCCTTAACGGGTATCGGTGAAACTCTTCCACGGCACTTAATCCCCACCACGCCACTCGTAAGAACGAGCGTACGAAGCGCGACTAGACTAGAAAACACAACGACAACAGTAGTGGCGTTGCACAACAGAATGCGAGCAAGATCTCGCCCGAGACGCGAGACATCGGGCGCTTGTTGACGACATGCGATAAAGAACTCATTGTTCCTCGTGGTGTCTTCGCCACACGTGTGACCAACATCACACATAATCCTATGTCTGCATTGCCGCAGGCGGAGTTGACGTCAAGGAATTCTGCGAGACGAAGAACCTAATCTTCGGCAGCGTTGCTTCTTAGCCACATGCGTTGCCCTTTGGCCACAGCGCAACAGACGGATCATGGTCAGGCGGACCAGCCCAGCCGTAGGCACGCGGCTCATGGCGCCGCCGCCGCCTTGGATTGTTGAGGACAGTGGCGCGACGCCGCAGCCAGCGCCCAGAGTGCGGCCTGAAGATTAGCCGATCGATCCGGTGTCAGGGCTTGCGGAGCTTCCAGCAGTGGTTTCGTCAATCCTCACAGGAATCCTCGAGTGGCGCGAGTATCGAGTCGATCTCCCGACCTTCGGGCGAGTTCGGGTCAACATTGTTCAAATCATTCACCAGGGCGATGTATTCGGGCCCAAGTTTTTTCTCCAATTCGGTGACCTGCTGGGAGAGTGCCTCAGCTTTCTCATGGTCTTCCTTCTGATTAGCCTCGCCGATCTGCTCACCCAGATCATTGATTTCGCAAAAGGCCTGGGTCTTAGCCTTATCGCCATTGATGACGCTGACCACTTTTTGTGCATCCGCCTTCACCTTGGCAGGATCCGGTTGAGCCAGCGCAAATAGTGGCGTGCTGGAAACAAGGAAAAGCCCGAGAAACAGCAACCAATTCATAAAATCTGCCGTGCTCCACGAGCCGGCATATGCATAAATTGGGCCGTCATTGAAAATGCCACGAACGGGTGTTGCAGGACTCTTCAGTTCTCGGTTCTTATTAAACCATGTCGTTGTTGAGCGTACCCGCCCCGGTTTGGGAACGGCCCGCGTCTGAACGGATTCCGAGCCCTACCAGAAATGTTATTCCGGACAGGATTCATAGAGGCTCTGGATTATTATAGCAATTTCCCGACCGTTTGGTGATTGCAGGTCGAGGTGGTTCAGCACGTTATCGATCGTGCTGAATTCTGGTTCGAGTTGTTTCTGCAATTGATTTATTTTCTGCGATAACGCTTCAGCTTTTTTCTTGTTCTTGTCCTT
>DATFXZ010000402.1:0-3439 GCA_035315305.1 Terriglobia bacterium
ACACATCGCGATTTCCCTCAGGAGCGCTTCTTCGGCATCGGCCAGAATTCGCGTAAAGAGGATCAAACCAGTTTTCGCTTGGAAGACACAAACTATGTCGCCCGTTTCGGCTTTAAGCCTGCGAAGCACGTTAAAGCGGGTCTTCTGGCCGGATTCCTCAAAACAAATGTGGGGAGCGGCACATACTCGGCGTCGCCTTCAATCGAACAAGTGTTTGGACCGGCTGAGGCGCCGGCCCTTGCCAATCAACCGAGCTACTTTCAGAAAGGTGCATTCTTCGAAGCCGATTACCGCGATCAACCCGGGAACCCCCGGTCCGGCGGACGATATGCGGTAGCGTGGACGTCTTTCCAGGATCTCAAGCTCGAACAATATGATTTCAGGCAATACGATATCGAAGCCAATCATTATTTCCCGTTCTTTAACCGTCGCCGTGTAATTGCGGTCCGCGCAAAGAGCACGTTTACCCAGACAGCGTCCGGTCAGGAAGTGCCTTTCTTCCTCCAACCGACACTCGGCGGCTCTGAGGATTTGCGCGGCTACCGGGACTACCGATTCCGTGACCGCAACATGGTTGTCTTCAATGCGGAGTATCGGTGGGAGGCTTTCTCTGGTCTTGATCTCGCCCTCTTCGGAGACGCCGGACAAGTTGCTTCAAGGCCAAGCGACCTGCGTTTCGGTGATTTCCAAAAATCTTATGGAGTAGGGTTCAGGTTCAACTCAGAAAAAAGTGTTTTCCTGCGAATGGACCTTGGCTTTTCCAAGGAAGGCCAGCACTTGTTCGTGAAGTTCGGACACGTTTTTTAAGTAGGAGATCCTATGGCGCCTCAATTCACTTTAATCACTGCAGTCATTGCTCTGCTGTCATCTTCGATGTCTTCGCCGTCAGGGGTTGCTCCAAAGTTTCACCCGGACGACCCGCTCCAGCGTGACAACGACAGAGCCGTCAACATAACCGAAATCACGAAGCACAAGCTGAACGATCAGTACGACCTGCTCCAACACTCGTTTGGTAAGGTCGGCGATCGAAGCAAGGCACCGGCTGCCAATGTCAACACGCTTGGTGAAGTGCCGGATAGCAGTTGGTTTCAAAACCGGCATGGAATGGCTCCGATGAGCTTGTCGGAATTGATTACGGGTCCCAACACCGGAGATGGGCCCGCGACCGATCAGCCGTGGATCATAATTCAGGCGAAAACGGAAGGCGTGACTCCCGGCTTCCGTATTCGAGACGGCCGTGGCGACATCTACTTCATCAAGTTCGATCCACTCGACAATCCGGAACTGTCTACTGCCGCTGAAGTGATTTCCACGAAGTTCTTTTACGCGATCGGTTACAACGTGCCCGAAAACTACATCACTTTTTTCAGGCGCAATCAGTTGCAAATCGACCAGAAAGCGAATCTAACCGAGAAGGATCTAGACGACTTACTCAAACGTGCTCGGCAGAGAGCGGATGGAACCTATCGCGTCGTGGCCAGCAAGCTGTTGAGTGGGATTCCGATTGGCCCGTTTCAGTACTTCGGTACAAGACCGGACGACCCGAACGACATTTTTTCCCACGAGAATCGCCGGGAGCTCCGCGGTCTTCGAGTTTTCAGCGCATGGCTGAACCACGATGATTCCAGGGCCATCAACACGCTCGACATGCTGGTGAATGAAGACGGAAGGCGATATGTAAAGCACCACCTCATCGATTTCGGATCAACGTTGGGCAGCGGCACGAGCGGCCCGCAGAAGCCTCGCGCCGGCTGGGAATATTTGTGGGAGCCGAAGGTCGTTTTCGCCCGAATGGCGACTCTCGGTCTGTGGGATCGCCAGTGGATACGCACCAAGTACGAAGAGCACCCGGGCATCGGCAATTTTGAATCGACGGATTTTGAACCGGAACAATGGAAGCCTGAATATCCCAATCCCGCATTCAACAACATGACGGATCAGGACGGCTATTGGGCGGCAAAGATTGTAATGGCTTTCTCAGAAAAAGATATTCGCGCAATCGTCAGCACGGGTCAGTTGAGCGATCCGGAATCCGAAGAATACCTCGTGCAAATCCTCATCGAACGCCAGAGAAAGATCGGACGTGTCTGGTTAACACGCCTTAGCTCTTTCGATGATTTCGAGTGGACGGCCAACGGCGAGATGCGGTTTCAGCACCTGGGCTCCTCTTACGATTTTGGGCGGCGACCGGAATTCCAGATTTCATGGTTCAGGTTTGACAATCGGACCCGCACGAAGCAACCAATCCCCGAATTTCACTCAAAACTGAATGACGGCTACTACGTTGGCGTCATTTCGAGCGCGGAAGGAAAAGTCGAAGTTTATGTTCGCCTCGTGGCGGGTGCGCCGCAGGTTGTGGGAGTTGAACGATGACACTATTCGTCGTTTTTTTGTTTCTGATCATTTTCTTCATCGTAGGGCTGGCCTTGTCGCTTCATGGCGCGATCAGCCTGTTCCGCGGACGATAGTAAACGTATGTTGAGAATTCAAGTGGACGAACAGCCGGAAACAACCATCCTTCGCATTGAAGGCAAGCTGGCCGGAGAATGGGTGGACGAATTGCGAAGGGTCTGGATGACCGTGCGGACGGAATCACCCAAAAAACAAGCTGTCCTCGAGCTGTCATGCGTCATGTCCGTCGACAAGCCCGGCCGCAAGCTCTTGAGCCAAATGCATTCACGGGGAACCCAATTAAGCGGGTCCGGGCTTATCGTCCGGTCCCTAATCGAAGAGATTACCGGTTCTTCTGTGATCTGAGAGCGCCATTCACCACAGGTCGCCGCGCCGACGCTTCAGTAACGCGATGAAAAAAGGCCCGCCCAGCAAGGCTGTAATAACACCGACTGGAATTTCCGTAGGTGCAAAAATCGTTCGCGCCGCGGTGTCGCACAAGACGAGAAACGCAGAGCCGAGGAAAAAAGAAGCTGGAATGAGAAGCCGATGGTCAGGACCGATGACAAGCCGGACGGTATGCGGAACAATGAGTCCGACGAACCCAATAGGTCCGCTGAAAGCCGTAACGGCTCCGGTCAGAATCGAAGCGATGAAATAACAAAAAGTCTTCACCCGCCGAACATCGACACCGCGAGAGGTAGCCCAATCTTCACCCGCCGAAAGAGGATTAAGCTGCGCAGCGATCCACATCAGTCCTATCAGGCACCCGATGACAAAGGGAGCGGCACCAAGGACGGTCCGCATATCGGCGGAATCCAGGGCCCCCATGGTCCAGCGTGTCATCAAGTAACTTTGGTTGAAGTTGGCGGCATAATGGATGAACATCATCACTGCGAAGAAGATGAAGTTCAGCGTAACGCCGGCGAGAATTAGCGTAAATGTGGGGATGGCGCCGCTCGTTCGGGCGATGAAGAACACCAGGAGTATCGTGAGAAATGCTCCGATGAATGCCGCAACTGAAGTGGTCGGGATTCCCGCCACGACC
>DATFXZ010000403.1:0-4594 GCA_035315305.1 Terriglobia bacterium
TTCTTCCGGGCGGGGCTGTGATGCAGGCAGTCGCACGGGAATCAACGCCGCTAGTGACGCCACCGTGTAAACTGCGGCGATGATTGCAAACGCAGCAAACAGGGAAACATTGTGGGCTACCACTCCGACTGCATATCCAAGCGCCATCTGAAGCAGCATGCCGGCGAAGAAAAACGTGTTTTGAACACGTCCCATGAAGTGCTTGGGAACGATCTCCATCATCGTGCTCGAAATGGCGACGCCTCCCACTCCACGGGCTGAACCAGCCAAGCCATAAATGGCGACACCTATTCCTACTGCACCGGCGCGCGGGGCAGAAAAGAGCGCGACCGCCATCAACGCCATCGCGATTGTGATCGCGTAACGTGACGACAACTGCCGAATGAACCATGCACTATACGTGACGCTGAGGAATGCTCCCACACCCCAACCGGCGTGTAACCAGCCATATCCGACTGCGCCGGAATGAAAAACACGATCGCTGAGCGGCGCTGTCAGAACACTCTGCGAGGTCATCGCGCCAAGAAAAAGAAACCAACTTGTCCCGAGCGCCAAAATATGACGGTTTGCAAAAATGTATTCGAGGCCTTCGCGGAGCTCTTTTCTGAATCGTTCGAGTGCTGTTTCGGCCTCGCGAATTTCGAAGCCCAGACTGTCGTTGGGAGTCGTGGGTCTCACCGTATGCCTTCCCTTGCGCACCATCATGTAGCAACTGAACGAAGCAACATAGCTAAGCACGTCGATCAGTAACACGCCTCCCAGACCGATATGGTTGTACACGAATCCGACGATCGAACCGGCAATCAGCCACCCGCCTTGAACGCCGGCGAGGAGAAACGTGTTGGAACGAATGAACTGCGATTGTGGCGTCAATTCCTGAATGAGCGCCGTGATCGTCGGCCAGAACATGTAGAAGCCGGCAGCGACGAGCATGACCATGCTGTACACCATCCACGCTTGTTCCCTGCCGCGCAATGCGAGGATCGCAACCGCAAGGATGATGACAGCTCGTAAACCATCAAGAAGCATGATGATGATGCGACGATCTTCGCGATCAATAATGACGCCCGTGAACGGCAGCATGAGAAGCGCGGGGATCGTCAGCATGACCGTCATCGTGCCGAGAGCCGTCTCGCTGTGTGTCTTTTGCAGGATGTACCAGGTCACCGCAGCGGTGTTCATACCGCTTCCAATCATGGAGATCAGATTTGCAATAAAGATCAGCCGCAACCCGCGATGTTGAAAAATATCCTTCATGACTGGATGTCGATTGTCTCATTTTTGGCTGGTGAGAATAAAAACAGCACTCCCCTCCTCACGAGGAGGGGAGTACGTTGCCTGGCCCACAACTACCTCGATTCGGCCTTCGAGACGCATCTACGATGAGTACGCTCGCTTCTTGTAATAGCTGTAACCAAACCACACTGCGTAAAAGAAGACGAGAACAATCACTGCAACAACGGCCGATGCTTTAGAAGAGCCGGTGGTCTTTTGAGCAACAACGTAGAGATCGCCACACACTGCCAGCGCCAACCAAACCATCGCAATAATCACAGACCTTCCCGTCATTCGATAGAACTCCTCATTGTCCTGGCCGTTCAACGCGATGCGATGATAGGCAGCGGGCGCAATCAGAAAAATCGTGCAGACAGCAACTGCGAGAAGACTTATGAGATGCATCCACTTTGAAATCTCCGGCAATTGTTCGAAAGTTTCCGTCAGTGTAGCTGCCACCTGGAACCCCAGCAATGCCTGTGCGCCAGGTAGGATCATCCGAGCTTCAATCAGCACTTCTTTGATCTTGTCCGTTAATGACGTTGGTTCGTTGGCGTCTTCCTTTGACATACCTTCCCTCCTGAAAATGCCGCTCCAACCATTGGGTCCTCTAGCAGGTTCAGACCGCGGTGGCCAGTTAGATAGCATTGCTAGCCGCGCAGCGATTGCAGGAGAGGCTGCCGCATTAGCAACCAAGAGAAGAGCTCCCTATCTTTTGGATTCCGTGGGTACCGACGTAAAGAAGATTCGAGCACTGCTCTGGCAGACGCTATTGACCGGGGCGATAAAGATGTCGAGGAACTCGTGAGGAATCGGGCACAGATACTTGGCATCATTCTGTCAAACATGGTCGACTTCTTGAATCCGGAAATGATCGTTTTGGGCGGCGGCTTGGTAGATGCAATGCCGGACATCATCACGCAGGAGGTCGCGGCTGGTATCAAGTTACATTCGACACCGGAAGCGCAGGAGGCTTTGCAGATCGTTGCGTCAAAATTGAAGAGCCACTCCGTCACTACCGGCGCAGCGAAACTTGCAGTCGACAGCCTCTAGAAACAGCGCGAGGGCTGCTTGCCCTCGCGCTTTCCTTCAAATCAGAGCAGTGTGTGCTGTTTCACAGCGCACTATTCAGTACGATTTTTTGGACGGAGTTACCGGAGTCGATTCGAGCTGCTTAGAAACTTCTTGATATGACCGTTCGAGCATTGCAAGCTGCGAATCTACGTTTGATTTCATCTGAGGCCACGCTTCAGGGCTGGCATCCTTCACATTGTCGAGTTGTGAAGCGATACTCTTTCTCTGATCGCGGAGCTGGTTAACCATGTTGTTCACGTCATCCTTCTGCGGTCCGCTCAAACTGGACGCCCTCGCATCCAAGCCATCAAGCTTTTTGTCGAATTCATCCAACTTCGCCTGCATGGACTTGACGTAAGCATCACGTTGCTGCATCTCTGTGTTTGCGGTTGTCGAGCGCTCCTCGGGCGCAGCGCCAACCCGGCTTGGTTCATTTCGGTTGCACGCCGGAACCAACAGCAACAATCCCATCAACATAGTTAGCAGAATTTTCATGATAGCCCTCCAAAGTGGAGCCCTGCATGACGCCTTCCACCATTTGCGGGTTTTACGGAGCGCCGGAGCAAATGTGCAGTGGGACAGTGGTTTCGGTCATCTCTGTCGGGCCTTTCTATGCGCACCACTGCGCGGCCGGAGAATTTCGGCGAGCCAAATTCGCCCCGAAATTCATCGTTGGGCAAGAAGATCGGGACCGGGCCCAGGCACGCGACAGTCCAAGTCACCAGGATGTCGATAGAATAAGAGGAGCGATTCCAAGGTTCAAGGGGGATATAACAGGAAGTGCCTAGATGAGAAGCAGCCACAAGATGGACTCGGTGACATCCATAAAAGCGGCGGGACTTCGATACATAAACGATCAGGTGGCAGGTATACGACGGATCGGTTCAGGAAAAACGTTTCGGTATATCAGCCCGAATGGTCGCGTTATTCGTGACGCGGAAACCCTTCAAAGAATTCGGTCCCTTGCTATCCCGCCGGCCTGGACTCATGTATGGATCTCTCCAATTCCAGAAGGATACCTGCAGTCTGTCGGCCGTGATGCGCGAGGCCGTAAACAATATCGATATCATTCGCGCTGGCGCGAGGTCCGCGACAGCACAAAATACAATCGCATGATCGCATTCGGCAAAGCGCTGCCTAAGATCCGGTCGCGCGTCGATCGGGATCTGTCCCGCGAAAGTCTGACGCGCGATAAAGTCTTGGGCACCATTGTGCGGCTACTCGAGATCACACATATTCGGGTAGGGAACGAAGAGTACATGAAGCAAAACGACTCATTCGGCCTCACGACAATGCGCAACCGTCACGTCCGGATCAGCGGCAGCAAGGTAAGCTTCTATTTTCGCGGCAAGAGTGGCGTAAAACACGCGATCAGTGTGGACGACAAACATCTGGCGAGGATCGTCCGCAGACTTCGAGATCTGCCGGGGTACGAGCTGTTTCAATACATAGATGACGAGGGAGCGCGACATTCTATTGGGTCGTCGGACGTCAACGATTATCTTCGCGAAATAACAAAGGACGATTTTGGTACCAAAGACTTTCGAACGTGGAATGGCACTGTTCTGGCTGCAGTCCCGCTCTCCCGCGCTAGGCCATTCAAGTCAAAAAAAGAAACACGGCGATATTTGACAAAAGCTCTAGAGTCCGTCGCGAAACAGCTTGGAAATACGGTTCCCGTCTGTCGCAAGTGTTACGTGCATCCGGCTGTGATCGACTGTTATATGCATAAGTCACTCGCCGAAAAATTGAGAGTCCGCCGTCGGTTGACTTATTTGAAACCAGAAGAGTCCGCCGTGTTGCGGCTTTTGCAAGAAATGGAAACAACGCTTAAGCGAGCAAGCGCCTCACCCGGAGCGCGCCGTTCCAGTGCCGCGTAAGCGCATTGCTGGAACTGTTGATCGCCTATAGAAGACTTGGAATTTGAAGGCAATAGTTGTTTCATTGCTCACTGAGGTAAAGCAATGAAGGTGCGAGTTCATGCGACTGTTTGGCTGATCCTGTTTGTCGGCGGTTTTCTTTTGGGATTCGTTCCCGAATACCTTAAGAATCGTAACCTCCGATCACAATTGGAAGCTCCTCAAAAAACGATCGACGAATTGAGAGCGCAGCTGCAAATGAGCGAATTGCGCGATCAAGCCAGCCTTATGTGGATTGAACTGTCGCGTCAAAATTATGGTTTGGCCAGAGATTATGCCGCACAGTACTACAGTAAGTTGAAGGACACGATCGATTCCGTTCAGGA
>DATFXZ010000404.1:0-7181 GCA_035315305.1 Terriglobia bacterium
ATGTCTATCGAGTGCAGAAAGGGATGGACCCGTTGGCACCGGCGTGGGCAAACCTACTAAATCAACTGCTGATTCCGCTGAGCGTGGCGATGCAGAAGTCATTGACGGCCACTACAACCTAGCAGGTCGTGATAAAAAGCCATCTGGCGGGAGCGATGGCGGGATCAATTTACATCCAATTTGCCAAGGTTGAAGTCGCGGGTTCGAATCCCGTGTCCCGCTCTCAATTTGAATGATTTCGCCGCCTCCATCGGCGGCTTTTTTTATTTTGGGTGCGGCCAAGGCACGGAATTCCTTCGCTACTTTTGCAACGACCTTCCTTCAGCGGTCCTTCAAACGGTGAGTCATGGTTTCGTGCGCGACCACTGTTTACGGTTGTGTGCACCCTCGCGACCGCCAACATGACGCAAAAACCCCGTTCAAGGCTCGCGACCATTTCTAGATAGACAACGCCCTCAAGATGTTGCAGTGCGATGCGATCAATGACCGGACGTGGCCGCGCAATTGCAGCGGGCGCCGAGGAGGTTTTATGAAGAGCATCGTCTCGGTGATTGCGGCTGGAGCCGTTCTGCTTTCAGTTGGACTTTTGGTTAACGCGCAGAAAACGCACGTCCTCGCGGATCCCAAGGAAGCAAACTGGGGACCCGCACCGCCGATGTTTCCACCGGGCGCACAGATCGCTGTTCTAGCGGGCGATCCCACCAAAGCGACCGCATACGCGGTCCGATTGAAGTTTCCAGCAAACTACGCGATTCCGGCGCACACGCACCCCACGGATGAGAATGTCGTTGTGGTCTCGGGCGCGGTGACTTGGGGCATGGGTGACAAGCTGGTCAAAGGCGGCTCGTCCAACAAAACATTGCCCGTTGGCGGGTTTGCGCTAATGCCGGCGAATGTCACTCATTTCGCGTACACTACGCAGGAATCCACGGTCGTTCTCTTCGGTCAAGGTCCCGTGGAGTTCAAGTATGTGAATCCATCTGACGATCCACGGTCGAAGAGCAGCGGTCACTAGCGACATGCCTATGACTCTCTGACTACTGAGAGGATTGCCCGAATCGCTTTTCGATTTCTCGGATTTCCGCAAATCCTAATGAGTTTACGAATTCCCTAAACGGCGTCATGTGGGCCATGAGGGATACGGGCGTGCCGTCTTGCTTGATCGTCTCTAGACCCTTGCTGATGGCTTGCGTCGCGATTAACAAAGCGGAAATCGGAAAGATGACAATCCGAAAGCCGAGCTCGTGAAGGCGCTTCAGTGAAACGGGTGGAGTTTTGCCGCCCTCGGCCCAGTTAAACAGCAGCGGTACTCCGTGGAGAGTCGTGGCGATCGTTTCGATTTCGCGTTCGTTTTCGGGTGCCTCGACAAACAGAATGTCTGCTCCAGCTTCGCGGTACTGGTGCGCGCGCTCCAGAGCACGGTCGAGACCCTCGACGGCGCGAGCATCGGTTCGCGCAATGATCGCGAAGTCCGAGGAATTGCGTGCGTCAATTGCAGCGCAGATTTTCTGCGCCATTTCGGCAGCAGGAATGACTTGTTTGCCCTCCAGATGGCCGCACTTCTTTGGAGCTACCTGATCCTCAATGTGGATCGCCGCGACGCCTGCGCGCTCATAAGCCTGGACCGTACGGATGACATTAATTGCGTTGCCATAGCCGGTATCGGCGTCGGCAATGACGGGGACCGAGACCGCATCTACAATTCGCCTCGCGTTGTCGACCATCTCACTCATTCCAAGCAGACCTACATCCGGCCGCCCAAGGTACGATGCAGAAGTTCCGAAGCCAGTCATGTAGACCATGGGAAAACCCGCGGCTTCAATTAGGCGGGCGCTCAAGCAATCGTAGGCGCCTGGGGCCTGAATCACATCAGATGACGACAGCAGCTCGCGCAATCTTCGTGCGCCATGTATGTTGGTGTTCGATAATAACGACATTGTTTTTACCTGGGCTTCATTGTTTCTTAGCGGAGTGGCGCGAAATTATAACTCGCGTGGATCAGACCTGAACGCGCCAAGGATCTTAACTTTTGTCAAGTAGTCATAGACGGCGCAGAAGCCCTGGGTCAAAAGGGAGGGTCGCATGTTTGAGTATGCTTGCCAGAGGGTAACTAGGGGGGTGGACGTAGCGGCGATTGCGTGTCCCAGCTCGCAATAGTGAGAAAAACTATATGAACACGAGACTCCTCATCTGCGTAACGCTGATCTTGTTCGCTGCGCTAGATGGAATTAGTCAACGCCAACCACGTGGTGCAACGTGGAAGGCGCCGCGTACGCCAGATGGCCAGCCCGACCTTCAGGGAATCTGGACGAATGCAAACTTGACGCCTCTGCAAAGGCCGGCTGAGCTAGGCGACAAACAGTTCTTCACCGAACAGGAAGCAGCCGCATATGAGAATCAACGCATTCAGCAAACCGACGTCGATCGAATCGATGCTGAGCGCGGTCCGGCCGATCTTGCCAGGCGTGCCTATAACAATTTCTGGTTTGACCGCGGAACGCACGTAGTAAAGAGCAGACGAACATCGTTGATCGTTGATCCGCCGGACGGGAAGATTCCTCCCATGACCGCAGAAGCGCAGAAGAGGTCGCAGGATTTTCGTGCCCGGCAGGCGCAACATCCGTCGGACGGCCCAGAAGATCGTCTATTGACTGAGCGCTGCATTCTGTTTGGCGCCGCCGGTCCTCCCATGCTACCCGAACCGTATAACAGTAATTACCGTATTGTGCAGGGGCCAGGGTACGTGGCCATTCTTGTTGAAATGAATCACGACGTCAGAATAATTCCGCTTGATGGCCGGCCGCGTTTCGCTTCAAACGTGACTCAGTGGACCGGGGATTCGCGTGGCCATTGGCAAGATGAGACACTGGTTGTCGAAACCAGGAATTTCAAATTCGACGACCAAAGCCGATTTGGTGTGGGCTACCTCACTGGGATGACGGACGAGAACCTCGCCGTATCCGAACGCTTCACGCGAATCGACCCGGATACGATCATCTACCGCGCGACTGTTAGCGATCCGACGGTGTATACGCGTCCCTGGACTGTGGAGATTTCCATGACGCGCCATCCAGGACCGATCTTCGAGTACGCCTGCAACGAAGGAAATTACGGCATGTTCGGCATTCTCTCCGGCGCGCGAGCCGAAGAACATAACGGCAACCGTTAGCGCCAGGACTGGGCCTCCGATTCCCAGCCCCAGCGCGGTGCACACAACATGGAGGGAGGGTGCAATGCATTTATCGGCAACTGCCGAATTATAATCAATTGTCCGAACGTCTAGTTCCGAGCACTTTGGTGCCGCTTATTCGCACTTCGCGTCTGAGACTTTTCTCCCGGCTTCCTGGAGCAGAGACTCCCTAATTTCATGAAAATACGGTCTGGGAAGGCAGCATGCACCTAAAAGGAGCATGGAGCACAAAAGCCGCTTGTTCTGCCTGGGAGTACCGGCTCTGCTCATTCTGTTGCTAACGCAGGGGCCTGCGCCCGCGTTGGTGGATGATGACCGAACTACCATCCCGGAACCCGCAGAACGCCGTGTAGCCCCGGCCCGTGATTACCTTTCGTCCATGATTGTCAGACCGGCCGCGAAACATCTGAACATTCCGAGTGATGTTCTACAGATTTTTCGGGCTCCCAAGGAGGCCGGAAATATTAATGAACTAGATGAGATATGGGATTCTTCCTGGTTCATTAATCGTAATTTCTGGAACCCCCTACCGCCGGATGAGTTCGAGCAAGGTCCGGTTCGACCCGGCCATGCACCGGACGCAGGCCCCTGGAAGATCACGAAATGCAAGATGGATGGCGTCATGCCGGGATTTCAAATTCGCGATCAAAAGGGAGACTCCTACATTCTGAAGTTCGACCCGCCAGGCTACCTGGAATTGTCCACGGCGGTGGATGTGATTGCGTCCAAGTTTCTGTATGCTGCCGGCTATAACGTTCCCGAGAATTTCATCGTCATTTTTGATGAGCACATTCTTGTGCCGGACGACAATCTCGTCTGCACGGGCGCCCAGCGTGAGCAACTCTCCTCGAACCCGAACGGACTCGCGATGTTCCTTCAAAAGCTTCCCCATACTGAACAAGGCCAATTGAGAGCGATGGCTAGCAGGTTCATCGAGGGAAAAATTAAGGGACCATTCTCTTATTTAGGTGTACGCAAGGATGATCCGAACGATCGAACTCCGCACGAACACCGGCGGGAGCTGCGTGGCCTGAGAATGATTCAGGCGTTCTTGAATAACTCGGATGTAAAGCAACTCAACACGTTGGACACTTACGTTGAAGAAGATGGGCGAAACTTCCTAAAGCATTACCTGATCGACTTTGGTGATTCGCTTGGCAGCTTGTCGATCAGGCCTAAAAACGCCCGCGATGGTCAGCATTACCTTTTCGATCCACTGGAAATAATGAAGACCACTTTCACGTTCGGCCTGAATCGTCGCGGAAGCAGTTCGACCGAAATTCAGTATCCATCGATCGGCTACATCGAAGGCGCGACGTTCGAACCAATGCGTTGGAGATCGAATTCGCCCAACCCGGCTTTCGACAACATGACGAAGCGTGACGGGTACTGGGGTGCAAAAATTGTTTCTTCGTTTACGAACGATCAGATTGAGGCGGCGGTTCGCGCGGGTCAGTACAGTGATCCTGATGCGGAGCGAATGCTCGTTCAGATCCTGCAGCAGCGCCGAGATCGGATTGCCGAGTACTGGTTCCGCCAAGTCGCTCCACTTGATCGCTTCCGCTTCACATCAGACGGATTGACCTTCGATGATCTTGCCATTGAGAACAACCTGGACGATGCTGCTCATACAAAGTATGAGGTCCTCGTTGACGGACTCAACGTAACAGCCGCTTCACACAACGCCTCTCAAATCTCGGTACCCATCATGGTTACCGACTCACCATTGAAGGTTCAAATCAGACGCTCTTCACCGAACTGGCACGAGTTGCAGGTGACGGTTACCGTCCGATCAGTGGATGGAAATCCGGCAGTCGTTGGAATTCAACGATGAATCCGTTTTGCCCTCAATATGTCACCCTGTAATTAGTGATTCAATTTGATGTGGATCTCAATCCGACTTTGCTAGCGGCACAACTGGCACGCCGCCGGCGCGTTTTGTTTGTGGGGCCTCCAGGAAGCGGGAAATCGACTTTGGCGGCTCGAGTAGCGGAAGTCTTTTCGCAGCAGGGCGTGCTTTGTGCTTGCGTCGGCGCCGATCCTGGTTCACCCGCTTTTGGAGTCCCTGGCGCCATTTGCCTTGGACGATGGGACGCCGATAGTTGGGTATGTATAGATCTCGAACCGCTTTGCAGTCTGGACGCGGCACGCTTTCGACTGCCGCTGATTCAAGCACTCGGCCGATTAATGGAGCGTGCGCCGGAACATTTGATTCTCATCGATGGACCAGGCGTGATTCGTGGCGCTCCTGCAGCAGAGCTCCTGGATGGATTTGTACAATCGGCAGGCATTGACGCCGTAGTCGCGCTTCAACGCCACTCTGACGCAGTTGCAGTGGCAGAAGAGCTTCGCGCATTGCGACTATTTGTTGTTCGAGTGCGCGCGGCACCGGCAGCGCGACGTCCAGGAAAGAGCGCTCGAGACCGTTGGCGGACCGCGCTTTGGGATAAATATCTCGAGCCATCTTCCAGACATCGGATCGATCTGAATGAGATGGCTTCGACGGGCACCCCGCCACCGCAGGGTGCTCCTTCGGCATGGGCCGGGCGCCAAGTTGCATTTCTTGACGGACAGCGATGTGTAGCATTCGGCGAAGCTCTCGAACTCGACGGTCAAACGCTTGTGACGAAGCTTCGTGGTGACCCACAAAGAGCACAAACGATATTGATCCGCGACGCGGTGCGTCATACGAATGGCTTGTTGAGAACTGCGGAAGCTGTCCGTGAATCAATGAACATATCGCCCCCGGATATGAGCCGTACTCATCTTCACACTCCGGCGGAACCGAGGCCTGTGGCACGCGTCGGGTCCGCCACCGCGATGTTGGTGAACGGGGTCTTTGGCGATCCGTTACTCCACATCCGGCTGCAGCATCAGAGACGCAGTCTGCTGTTCGATTTGGGTGAAGCTACTCGATTGCCTGCGCGGATTGCGCATCAAGTCACCGACGTTTTCATCACTCACTCCCACATCGATCACATTGGGGGTTTCATTTGGTTACTCCGTTCGCGAATCGGCAACCTCCCGGCCTGCCGCATCTTCGGCCCACCTGGACTGGCAGACAACATCATGGGCTTTGTCCGGGGAATACATTGGGATCGTGTCGGTGAGCGCGCTCCTCGATTTGACATTTCCGAACTGCACGAGCAGAAGGTCTACCGCTACCGAGTCCAGGCCGGCGTCGCGCAACCGCAAATTCTCGCTGACGAATTAACCTCTGAAGGGATTCTCTTGCATGACACCGCTTTTCAGGTAAGAGCTATGACGCTGGATCATCGAACACCGGTTCTTGCCTTTGCGCTGGAGGTGAGATTCGATCTGGACGTTCGGCGAGAGCAATTGGCTACTCTAGGATTAACGCCGGGTCCATGGCTCAGCGATTTTAAAGCGCGCATCGCCGCTGGAGAACGTGAAACCACAATCGTGCTGCCCAACGGGTCCATTCCGACCGTACGCGATCTCGCGGATAATATTCTGATTGTGCGGCCTGGTCCCAAATTGGTCTATGCCACGGATCTTGCTGATACGATCGAAAACCGAACGCGCCTTCAGAGATTGGCGCAAGGCGCTTACACCTTTTTTTGCGAGTCACCGTTCTGTGACGCGGATTCCGAACAGGCCGCGCGGACCGGCCACCTGACCACGAGGGCATGCGGTGAGATCGCCGCCGCTTCACACGTCGAAAGGCTTATCCCTTTTCATTTTTCACGACGCTATCAGGACGAACCGGCGCGCGTGTATGCGGAGGTGAGCGCACGCTGCACGCGAACCGTCATCCCATGGCATTTGCGGCGACAGCTATGAGGCATACGAAACAAGACGTCCGAGAAGATGTTTGGCAGGCACTCGGGAAAGCTCACGTTCATCGATTTCCCGGAACGCGCGGAAGGATACCTAACTTTGTTGGCGCCGAGCGCGCAGCGGATCGGCTGTGTGAGTTGGATATGTGGAAACGCGCGAAGGTATTGAAGTGCAATCCCGATTCACCGCA
>DATFXZ010000405.1:0-4058 GCA_035315305.1 Terriglobia bacterium
CTGCTTGATCCTTGCTTCATCTTCGGCCTTGGACCTTTTCCGGAATTCGGGCTCGCGGGCGCTGCGGTCGCCACCACAATCGGACGCAGCATTGGTGTCGTGTACCAAATGTGGGTCCTGTTCAGTGGTCATAGCCGGGTAAAGATTCTGCGGCGGCAGTTTCGAGTGCATTGGGACGTGATGGCGCGACTGATTCGCGTGGCGCTGAATGGAATGTTTCAGTATGGCATTGGACAGCTGAGCTGGCTGTTTCTCGTGCGGCTCGTCAGTACATTCGGCAGCGTGGCAGTGGCGGGTTATACGGTCGCGATACGAATTTTCTTTTTTGCAATACTGCCTCCATGGGGCTTGAGCGGCGCAGCTGCGACACTCGTCGGACAGAATCTGGGTGCGCAGAAACCGGAACGTGCCGAGCGGTCTGTATGGCTCACCGGTTTTTACAACATGATATTTCTGGGCGCAGTGGGTTTAGTTTTCATCTTTTTTCCAGAACCGATTATTCGTGTCTTTACGAGGGATCCCGCGGTGATCTCTTTCGGAGTAGATTGCCTTCGTATCATTTGTTACGGCAATCTCGCCTATGCCTACGGGATGGTGATGGTGCAATCGTTCAACGGCGCCGGCGACACGTTAACACCGACTGTGGTCAACCTCTTCGGATATTGGCTGTTTCAAATTCCAGTGGCCTACTTCCTCGCATCACGCACATCTCTCGGACCGCAAGGGGTGTTTTACGCAATTCCTATTGCGGAAACTGCAATCGCAATTGTGGGCGTTGCGCTCTTCCGGCAAGGACGATGGAAGAAGAAGCGGATCTGAAATGGGTCAGTCTACCTATATATGGAGAGGAATGTCCTGAAGAGAAAGTGGTACGTTCTTTTCAATGAATTGAAAGAAAGGTGGCCCGACCTCACACAATCCGATATCGATTACATCACTGCAGACAAAAAGAGGCTGATTGAAATCGTGCGACGGCGCCGGCACCTTTCGGAAGCTGAGGCGGCGCGCGACGTGGAAGACTTTTTAAATACCCGCGACGTACGCCAACGTGTAGCGTGATCACCCCTGTAGCAGCCCGAGCGGTTCGGCTGGGGCGTAGCCGGGAAACACCTGATCCATTTTTCGGCCCAGATGCAACCGGACCAGCTCGCCAAGTACATCACGGAAATCCGTCGTGACTGCCAGATCACGCTGCTCGTACAATTGCTCGGGCTCCAGACCCGGCCAACGGCCGTACACTTTGCCGCCGCGAACAGGACCGCCTAACACCATCATGACGTTCCCGTGGCCGTGATCCGTGCCACCGTTTCCATCTTCCTTGGCCGTCCTGCCGAACTCGGACATCGTGACCAAAACAATGTCGGCCATGCGATCGCCCATGTCCCGAGCGAATGCCGCGAGTGAGTTGCCGAACTGTTGCAATAGCGGAGTCAGTTGAGGCATTTCGTTCGTGTGATGATCCCATCCTCCGATCTCGGCAAATGCCGCTTCCACTCCTGCATCCGCCTTGATTAACTTTGCAATCTGTTGCAAACCGCGGCCGAATTCGCCGGCGTACTGCACTCCCTTATCCGGCGTGTATGGCGTGCGATTTAGGGACTGGATCATTTTCACGGCGTCGAAGGCGTCTTTGCCTGCAGCCATGAGACTTGCATCGGATGTCCTCGCATACATAGTCTCGAGAATCCCCGCGGTGTCCTTATCGCGGACTTGAAACTGTTCGAGATTGTTCAGTGCCACTGCAGGCTGTTCTCCCCGCAGCGTACGAGGCAAGTCCGCGCTGACGGCAATCGCTCGGACTGGCGAGACGCCCGGCCCGGCCGGCGGGAGCGCCCGATTGAGCCAGCCATCACTACTGGATCGTCCCGGTCTGCCCGATTCCATGTAATCCTGTGCATCGAAGTGCGAACGCGTCGGATCCGGCGAGCCCGCAGCGTGAATGATTGCGAGTTGGCCGCTGTCCCACAATGGTTTCAGCTGTTGAAGCGAAGGATGGAGCGCGAATCGCCCATCCAGATCGATTGCTCCGTTGGGTTTTCCAGGTGCAGCCACGGCAATGCTCGGCCGCAGATCGTAATAGCGTTTTTCGAAATGCGGGACGACGATATTCAGCCCGTCGGCTGCGCCGCGCTGGAAGACCGCCACGAGAGTTTTACGTTTGGTCTCGCCTTGCGCCGCAGCGCGAAGAAGCCAAGACGGCGCGACGCCAAAACCGGCTACTGCAAGCGCCGAGGAACGAAGAAAGTAACGTCGTGTAAACACTCCTACCTCCTCTGAAATTCGGGCGAGCTCAAAACGAGACTGATGAGCAGCGATGGCGAAGCTCCTTTTTCCTGGATGCCCTTCTCAATCGCCGCCAGTGTGGATGGCGAGGCGCTCGTACCAAGCAGCAGTCCGGCAACGGTTGCACCGTCTTTGAAGTTGAATCGGCTGATATCAAACTTCAGCCCGGAGACCTGACCTGCCGATAGTGCCGTCGCGAAGTTGATGCGCCCGAGCAGGCCGGACGTATTCGTCCAGGTTTCGCCCGTATTCGGGTAGCCCGTTGGTTCGAGCTTTCCATAAAGGGGTTGCCCGAGGTCGCCGATGCGCTGCGCAAGTACAAACGCATCGGTGACGTCCGTATTCAACGCGCGCATAGCGCTGACGATCATCTCCAGCGGCGACTTCACCTTCGAACGCCATGCACCCTCGGATAGGAATTCCGGCGAGGCGAACATGGTTTGAAGCACAGCGCGTAGATCACCGTCCGTCTTTGTGAATGTCGCCGCCATGCGATCAATGAGCGATGGCGGCGGATCGTCGGCAACGAAACGCTGAGCGAGTTTCTTGGAAATGAATTTCGCTGTCGAAGGGTGATGCGCCAGGATATCAATCACGTCCAGCCCATCCTGTTCGCCGCGGCCGGCGGGAAGGGTACGACCGAGAATCAATTTTTCCTTGCGATCGTGGAAGGGTGAATTGAACTGGAACTCGGCATATTTCGGCTGATCAAAGATCGTCCAGCCGGTAAAAGCGCGCGCCACCGCGACGACGTCTTGCTGTGTATATCCGCCATCCACTCCAAGCGTGTGAAGTTCCATCAACTCGCGCGCATAGTTCTCGTTGATGCCGGGCCGGCGAGGGCCAGACGTGACCATATTGTCCGGAGGAGACTGCGACTGCCAGTTGTCGAGATAGAACAGCATTGCAGGATGCCGGGCCGTCGCCAGAAGCATGTCTTTAAAGTGTCCGAAAATATAGGGACGAATTGCATCGCGCTCGTAACTTGTCAGAAAGAGCCGGTCCGGTCCTTTACCATTGAACACATTGAAGTGATTCATCCAGAAGTCGACCAACACTTCCTCGAGTTGCCGGTTCGAATAGATGGCGCGGTAGAGCTTGTTCTCAATCAGCTCGTTATTCACCAACAGCTGTGGTTGCGTCGCAGCCATCGCTTCACGACGGAGGCTCGGCGAATCCGAAAATGCCTGCGGCCCGAGCGCGCGAATAATCTGACGGCGTTTTTCAGAATCAAAAGAATTAATAAGGGCCAACTTCTCTTCCGGCGTGCCCATCCGGGCAGTGCGTATCTGATCGGGAGTCAGTAACTCATTTAATGGCGGCATCAACCGGCGCATTTCCTTCTGACGTTCCTCTTGTTCGGTCTTTCTCGCCTTTTCCGCCTCTTCACGGATCTCGTTCGGCAAGCCCTCTAAAGCCGGCGGAGGCGCCGACCCCAGAACCGCTCGACGAGTATCCGGATCCAAAGAAGCTATCGTGTTCCGGCGCTCTTCAGCGGTACCGTTCATCAGCTGTCTCATCTGCTGCGGCGGTAGCGCTGCGAAAGCAGGTGGCCGGATCATCGCAGCCATTGGATTTTGAGGATAACTCTCAACAATTTGCCATGTGGGTAATTGGAGCGTACCGAGAGGCTGGAGTTTGGTTTCGAGGGCGGGATTCTCAGCAATCTGTTCCGGATGCAGCTGTTGGTTGATCCACTTCTCCACACCCAGACGACGCACCTGTTCCACCTCGCCCGGGCGCGGTCCGAAAGTCAACCGGTTCAGCGCATGAAC
>DATFXZ010000406.1:0-3817 GCA_035315305.1 Terriglobia bacterium
GCACTTTGGTTTTCCCAAATCTAGTTCGCAAGTGGGATTCATCGCAAACTGATCGCGACCGACGCCCAATACCTCGCGGGTGAACCCGAAAAGAGGTTGGGGGAGACTGCGACAGTCACTTCGTTTGTGGTTGTTCAAAGACAGTGTTTCCGCCACGACGCAGCATCAACGTTGGCTGACTATTCAAAACACCGATCCTTGGGAGGTTGCCTTGGCCGTCAAAGATAGACAAATGAGCGCCGCCACCCGGGTTTGCGAGGAAGAGTACCTCCTGTGCTTTTTTCGCTATCGAGGCTCATGAACACCTCGCCCGAACCATCTGAAGTGAGATATCCGCTGCGCTCGTTGCCTTTCGCATCCAGCAGAATGATTCCAGATACAGGACCTGAAGGCTTCTGTCGTTGCCCTTGAACAATCGGATCGGGTACAGGAGCACCGATCCAAACGCGTTCTGTCCCTTTTTCGTCTACTATAACGACCTGACGAACCCGAATTGTGTCGGATTGTTGCTGCGGAAATGTCGCAAAATTTTCGGTGATCGGTTACGAGTGTGCGTGCAGCAGGCATCCCTCACCCGTCGGGAAGAAAGGAAGACAAGATATGCCGAGGGCGGGACTCAAACCCTTCGGGAACTCAATGGTTCTTCTTGCAGCACGGACACAAACGTGCCATTCATGCGCCACAGTCGTGCAAAGTGGCCGCAAATATTGGGCCAAGTCTAAACGAAAGGATAGAAGTCTAGCCAAAAGTGTAGTCGGCTTGACCTATTCCGACAATGAGTGAGGCCAAAACCATTGGGCATTATGAGATCACCGGGAAGCTCGGTGAAGGCGGCATGGGTGTGGTTTATAAGGCGTGGGATCAGAAACTGCGTCGTCATGTCGCCCTCAAGTTTTTGCCCCCGCGACAAACCGACTCGGTCGGTCAGGCGGCACGACTCCGGCAGGAAGCCCATGCCATCTCCGCGCTAAACCACCCGAACATCGCAACGATTTACGACATCGATGAGGTTGAAGGACAGTTCTTCCTGACGTTGGAATTCCTGCCTGGCGGGACACTACAGTCGTATATTGATCAGCTTAAAGCCGGCGGAAAAACCATAAAACTGGAACAAGGAATCGAATACGCCGTTCAGATCGCCGATGCGTTGTCTCATGCGCATGGGCACGGCGTTATTCACCGCGACGTGAAGACCGGAAATGTGTTGTTGACCGAATCCGGCTCCATCAAGATCACGGATTTTGGCTTAGCCAAACTGCTGGCTCACGAAAGCACCATAACCGAGCCGGGAAAGATGATTGGAACTCCTGCGACGATGTCGCCCGAACAGGCGGAAGGATTGGAGGCAGATGCCCGTTCTGACATTTTCTCAGCGGGAGTGGTGATCTTCGAAATGTTCACCGGTGACCTGCCGTTTAAAGGAGATACGCCGGCAGCTCTGCTATACCAGGTCGTCCACAAAGCACCTCCGCCTATCAGTCAGTTTCGCACGGACATTCCGGTCGCACTCGAACAGATTCTGCGGAAAGCACTCGAGAAAAAGCCGGCGGATCGGTATCAGAATGCCGGAGAGCTTGCAGCGGACCTGCGTGTTCTGCAGAAAGAGATTTTGATAACCGGTTCCGCCACTCGCCGGTTGTTAGACACCGTGCCAGTTCGGCCGGTTACTTCAGCAGAAATCCCCGTTCGTCCGCATCGCATTGCGAAGAAACTCACGATTCCTGCCATAGTAGTTATCATTTTGCTAGTGCTGTGGAGCGGCTGGATCATTTTCCGCAATCAATCCGGTGGACGACCTCTCCCTGCCGAAAAACGGCTTGCAGTACTGCCCTTTCGAAACATTGGCGCCACTGCGGGGAGTCAAGCGTTCGCGGATGGTCTAACTGAAGTCGTGATCAGTAAGCTGACGCGTATGGAGAAGGTTGGAGGGTCGTTGGTCGTCGTCGTGTCGCCGGAAGAGGTCCGAGTTAAGGAGATCGGCGCCGCTGCCGACGCGTGGAAGCGACTGGGCGCAAACCTTGTCATCACCGGTAGCGTCATCAATGACGGTCAACAATCCCAGCTCGTCGTAAACGTCGAAGACCCACTGAGGCAGGAAGTCCTGCGTTCAGAAACGATCGACATCTCGAATTCCAACATCATGTCCGAGGCCGACAAGGTGGTGCGTCTGCTGGATCTCGAGAACAATTCGCGCGATCGCGAAGAGCTGCATGCGGACGACTCGTCAAATCCTGCTGCCGTGAAATTCTACATTGAAGGACGAGGCTATCTGCGTCAATCCGATCGCGTCGAGCGGCTGGAACTCGGTTCCCGCGCTTTGCGCGACTCGGTGGCAAAGGATCCAAGCTATTCGGTCGCATACGCAGCCTTGGCCGAAGCCCTCCTGCGCATCTATGACTTTAAGAAGGATCCCACATTGCTGGATGAAGCGGTAGGCCATAGCGCCCGTGCCCTTCAACTCAACGACCATCTCGCTGCCGCCCACATCACTATGGGTCAGGTCCGGCGCATCCAGGGACAAGTCGAGGCGGCAGAACAGGAACTTCAAGCCGCACTTGCCCTCGAACCAACGAATGCCCACGCCTACCGCGCATTGGGAAGTCTTCGTGAGTTTTTGAAGATGAACGATGCGGCCGAGGCGAATTACAAAAAGGCGGTTGAGATCCGGCCCGGTGATGCATCAGGTCATATCGAGCTCGGAAGTTTCTATTTCAGGCAAGGGAAGCTGGCAGATGCCGAACGCAGCCAGCGTAATGCGATCCAACTCGCGCCCGATAGCTATTTGGCACACAACAACCTTGGTGGCATTTATTACACACAAGAGCGATATGCCGAAGCGGCCCAGGAGTTTGAAAAATCGGTTTCGATTGCACCAAATCAGCGCGCCTACAGCAATCTGGGAACGTCCTATTACTACCTTAAACAATACGCAGACGCTGCCCTGATGTATCAGCGAATTGTCCGAGACATTGCACCGAACAATTCCACGTATTGGGGCAATCTGGGGGATGCGTATCGTTGGGATTCGAGTCTTCACGATAAAGCTCCTCAAGCGTTTCAGCGGGCGATCGATCTCATCGCCAAAGAGATCGCGGCGAGTCCTCGGGATGCTACACTTCATGCGCGCCTCGCTCAGTATCGTGCCGCGTTGAAGGATCGTGCTTCGGCATTCGCGGAAATCGGAAACGCGCTTCGCCTCGATCCATCTTCAAAGTATGTCCACTGGTGTGCTGCGCTCGTATTTGAGCAATTTGGCGAGCGCGATCAAGCCCTCAGCCATCTCAAGAAAGCGATCGATGGGGGGTATCCGATCAACCAAATTCGAGCCGCTCCGCCATTGGAACAATTGCGGAAGGATCCGCGCTTCATCCGTATGATTAGTCCATAGGGAGTCGTGCTTCGAGGAGGGCACATGAACCGGATAGGAGAACCAGAGCCAAGAAATATCCAGATCATCGTTTTGGAGGAAAACTCGGACCAGGGAAAACGCGGAACATTCCTGGGTCCGCCACCGCATGTGAAGGTCGATGTCGGAGACACGGTGACTTTTAATGTGACGCCGGCGGGTTCCACATTCCTCGTTGTTTTCGTGGGGCTGTCGCCGTTTCCGGTCGATCATTTAACGGACACGAACCGCACTGCTGAGGTTAGATTTCCGGGCACCTACCATTATCAGGTCTCAGTGACGCTGTCTGATGGAACAACCTTTCGCATTACCAAGTGTCCCGAGATCGAGGCGTGATCAGAAACCGGGGCTAGGCGCCACTTCAATTTCTCGTACTTTGAACTGCGTGCGTTTCAATCGCGGGTTTGCAGA
>DATFXZ010000407.1:0-5747 GCA_035315305.1 Terriglobia bacterium
AGTGTCCACATGTGTATCGCATGGTTTCCAATGTAATTCGCGGACGCAAACCAATTCGGCGTGAATTGCCGCTGCACCCCTAGGTTCCACGAGTACACCTCAGTGCTCTTGATATTAGGAGGAACCGGTGCATAAGAACCGCCAGCCGTAAAGCGAGCGGTAGAGCGGTCGACCGAATATGGAAATGGATTCCCTCCTGGAAAGTTCTGCCATGGATTATCAAAACTGATCGGTCCGGGCACGATCGTGTCTCCCGAAAAAGGAGCGACATTCGTGGTGTTGTGGTGTAGTTGCTCGTTCACGAAATCGTAAGCAATGCCCGCACCCGCACGAACTGCGAGTTTGCCGTCGCCTTTGGGGTCCCACGCCAGTCCGATCCGCGGTTCAAAGTTCGCCCACTGTTTTTCGATACTCGCTTTCCCATTGAAGCCGGGATCGCCAGGATAGTAAAAACCCGGAGGAGCGTTCTTGTACACGGTGCTCGCGATGCCTTCATAGAACCGGTCGACACTAAAGTTGTAGATCTTTCCATCCTTCACTTGCATCGGAAAGAACGGTTCCCACCGCACTCCATAGTTCAGCGTAAGTTGTTTGGAAACCTTCCAAGTGTCTTGTGCATATAAACCCAGGAACCTTTGATTCTCGATCAGGCCATTGGGTGCGGATTGTCGAAACTGAAACAGATTGCCTGTCAGAAAATCGGCCATGCCGAGACCTGTAATCTGTCCATTGAATGTGTAGTTGCCGACCGAACGGACATTCGCAAGCCCATCAACCAAGGAGTTGGCGACATGCCCACCGAAGGAAATCTGATGCGAGCCCCGAATGAGGTTCACATCGTCATTAGCCTGAAGCATAGTTACGTAGATGTAGAGATCCGCGCCGGTGGCCAAACCGATTGCGGGGCCACCGCCAACCGTCAAGGACATGTAGTGCGGCAGATAGCTGTACGCATTGACGCCTACGTCCGACGGTCCGAAGAACGACGGGCCCGGATGGTTTCCGGCGATGCGATTCATTGACGCCCGGAAAGAATTGATCGTCGAAGGAGACATCAAGTAGGTGTGTCCCACCGTCACAGAAGTCGCCAGATCGTCTTGCGCGTAGCTGTTCACGGGAGAACCGAGCGGAGTGTTCGTTGTCAGCAGGTTTGTTGTCAACGCGTACGGAATACCCGTGTGAATTTTCGTCGCCAAATATCGCGCAAAAACTGTGTGCTTCGCATTGAATTGATAATCGCCACGAACGACCCACTGGTGATCGTCTTCAATGCCTCTCAGCCCAAACAGGATTTTTCCGCATGGATCGGGAGTTTGCGGCAACTGCAGGGCAATTTTCAGGGCCGCCGGGCTGAGTTGGGGAAGGGTGACGCGATTGTTTACGAAAGGCGCACGCAAATTAACGTCAGTACCCTGACAGGCACGGGACGCGAACACTGTAAAGTCCCCTTGTAGCATCGCCGGCGTGGGAACGAACGTCGTATTATCCGCCGGATCTTGACGAATCTTGGTTCCTTGATATGCGCCGAAGAAAAACAGTTTGTCCTTCACGATAGGGCCACCGAGCGTCCCACCATACTGGTTTCGCTTCAGCGAATCCCTTTTCGAGGCGAAAAAGTTCCGCGCGTTGAACTTTCCATTGCGAACGAATTCAAACACGTTACCGTGAAAATCATTGGTTCCGGAGCGAGTGATGCCGCTCACTTGCGCGCCGGAATGCACGCCTTGTTGCGCATCTTGCGCTCCCGTTCCCACTTTGAATTCCTGCAGCGCATCCGGAAAAGGCAGCGGCATGCCCGTAGCGTCATAGAAGTTGCTGTGCGACGCGCCGTCCAACGCATACGCCACTCCATAACTCTGGCCACCAGCTACGGCAATGTTCACACCTGTCTTCATAGCCCACGCGGGAGACTGGCCGGTCTGGACGGCTGCACCGGCAAGTGTGATCAAGTCAGTCGCCTGCCGCCCATTTAGTGGCAGTTCCAGAATGCGCTGATTTTCAATGACAGTGCCGACGCCGGTGACGCGGGTTTCCACAAGAGTGGCGTTGGCCTGAACCTCCACGGTTTCGGCCACCTGCCCAAGTTGCAAACTGACGTTGATAACAGGGTTGCTACCAACCTGCAGCACGATTCCCGTTTGAGCGAAACTGCGGAATCCCGGCAACGATGCCTCCAGCCGGTATGGTCCGACTGCAAGGTTGGGCAAGACGTATGCTCCCGCTTCGTTCGTGACCGCGGTTCGCACGATTCCTGTATCCGTCTGGGTCACTTTAATTTCGACGCCCGGCAAAACCGCGCCGCTGGTATCCGACGCGATACCGCTGATCTGCGCCGTTGCACTTGTTTGTCCCTGTAACAACGGGCAGGTCGCCATGAACGCCACAAAACCAATCCCGATCGATCGTAGAACGCGACGCATAGATCTCCTCCTGATCAGGCTCATGCTGTGCCGCAAAAGCCAATAACGCTGAATCGTGTTTTCCTCTTATTGCTGGCCGCGTTATACTCCCGGCCAATCACGAGTGGACAATACATATTTACCGATCGATTGAGATGTTTTGCATATCGAGGCCGAATGGAATTGCGGCATCTGCGTTACGTCGTTACTCTCGCTGAGGAATTACATTTCGGGCGAGCCGCAGCGCGGCTGCACATCAGTCAGCCTCCCCTTAGTCAGCAGATCCGGCAACTGGAAGAGGAGATTGGCGTCAAGCTGTTCCTCCGCACCAATCGGCAGGTGCGTCTAACGGAGGCCGGCGAAGCGTTTGTGCCCGAAGCTCGCGCGATACTAGCTCATTCGGAATCTGCTGCGAAACTTGCCGTTCGCGCCAGCAAAGGTGAAATTGGGCAACTGAGGGTAGGAACCGTCACTTCTACAGAGAGCGGTTTTTTTCGAACGGTTGTGGATATCCTGCGCAGATTTTCGGCTAACTATCCCGACGTTCATCTGGTGCTGCGAAGCCTCAACCCCGATCTGCAGGTTCGAGGGTTGCGTGAAGGCAGTATCGATGTCGGTTTTGTGACGCTGCCTGTGGATGACGAGGAACTCGGAATTGAATGGGTCCGAGGTGAGCCTCTGATGCTTGCGCTGCCGGAGAACCATCCTTTGGCGAAGGAACATCGAATTCCGCTACGCAAGCTCGCGATCGAGCCACACGTTATGTTCAGTCGGTCCATGTTTCCGGGGTACTACGACCTGATCGTCAGTTCGTGCCGCAATGCGGGTTTCAGCTTGAATATCGTCCACGAGGCCGATGCAATCTACACAGTATTGGCGCTCGTTGCGGCCGGCGTCGGCGTCTCACTGCTTCCCTCTTCCATTCAAGACATACCCCGCCACGGTATCGTGTTCCGTAAACTCGATGGGCATCTTCCGGAAATTGAAATGGGCGCCGCATATCGTCGCGATGCTTCATCGAACGTGCTGCGCGCTTTCCTCGATGTTGTAAAAGAAGTGACAGGCAAAAAAAGAAAAAAATAAGCCGTGGCGTCACTTACTTAATACATCAGTTTCAATCCAAACTGGATCTGGCGCGGCCGCGTCGCTGCAGCTGGGGTTTCACCGTCGTGACATCGAAATTGGCGACTACGTTTGGGAACGGGGGGTTGGTGAGGGACGTTCTGGTTGTGAACGGAGGATTCAGGCTGCCGGTGAAGAAATAGTACTTCGGCAAGATCTCATCGTAGAACATTCCGAAGCCCGCGCGCACGGATGTCTTGCCTGTTTTGAATGGATCCCAAACCAATCCCACTCGAGGCGCAAAATTTTTCAGTGACGGATTGTTATGCCACGGATCGCCGACTGTCGTTTTTGTGTCGGTGATATTGCGCAGATTTGAGATCTTGCCGTTGACTTCCGTGGGTACAGTAAGAAATTCGTAGCGCAACCCAACGTTCACCGTCAGGTTAGATTTGAGCCGAACATCATCTTGAGCAAAGAAAGCGAACAACCACTGCCGGTATCCGCGCACAGGATCCAGCAAGCCCGGTACGACGAATTCCACCGTGCTGGGCGTCCCGCTGAGAAATCTCGCGAGAGTCGGGAACGTAACGATGCCGCCGCGTTGGCTAGTGGTGTTTTGATTGAAGTGAATGCGTTGGCCCTCAAAGCCAAAACGTATGCCGTGACGGCCGCGAGTCGCAAAAGCGGTGTTTGCCAGCGAAATATTGTTGAGCCGATCGAAACGGGGAAGGCGGTAGTCGCCGCCATTCTCGGTAACGACGCCGCTGATCGTGAAGTAGCCAAACTTCTCTCCCGGAATCCACGACATCGACGGCGGTATGTCGATCGTCCGCACGTTATCGGCCAGCGATGTAGAACGGTTAACGCCGAAGCGAATCTGATTTAAGAAGGTCGGCGAAAATGTATGTCTCCACTCCGTAGTCGCGTATTGGTTCCGCGTGCTTTCGGCCGTGTACGCGATAGGCGTTTTGTTGATTGGTATTCGATTGACCTTTCCATTATCGAATGTGTAACGCGTAAAAAGGCTGTCTTTGTTGGAGAAGTGATGGTCAACTCGTCCTTGAAAGAAATGTTCATCGGTCGGTTGAGATCGTGTGAAGAGGTATTCTCCTACGCCGCCGGGGAGGGTTCGGCCGTTCGGCAGCGGGAACAAATCCAGATATGGTCCGATCTGAGGATGCAATGTGACTGGGCTGCCATTGATGATGCCTTGTCGTGCATTAGCGTCCGGAACGAACGTCGACCCGCTTACGCCTAGCCGTTCAATGAGGCCTTCATAGGCAAGGAAGTAGAATGTTTTGTCCCGCTCAATCGGCCCGCCTAGAGTGGCTCCAAATTGGTTCCTCTTGAATGGAGGAATGGGTTTGGTCTTATCGTCAAAGAAGTCTTTCGCATCCAGGGCGGAATTTCGAAGGAATTCGAACGCCGACCCGTGAATCTCATTCGCGCCGGATCGCGTGACCGCATTGATTACCCCTCCAGCCCGATCTTCCGAATTCGGCGGAATAGGAGTTAGTCAGAACTTGGAATTCAAGGACAGCATCCACGCCGAGGAGCACACCAGCTGAAGAACCCGGCGTCTTGTTATAGACGTTATTAATATCGGTGCCGTCGAGGAGAAAATTGTTCTGTTCGGGGCGGGCGCCATTGATCGAGATTTTAGGCGTGCGACCGCCTACGACGTCGTTGCCCGCTGCCAGTGCGGGACTGACCCCGGTTTGAAGAAGCGCGAGTTGTTGAAACGATCGACCGTTCAGCGGGAGATCGCGAATTTCTTTATCGGTAACGAGGCCGCTGACGGCGGCTGACGTGAGATTGATTGGATTTGCGTCGGCGACGACTTCGACTTGATTGGTGACTTGCCCAACTTCCAGTTTCACGTCCACCACAACCCTCTGCCCGACAGCGAGACGTATACCGCGGCGAGTGACGGATTGGAATCCAGCCAAAGAAACTTGGATTTCGTATTCGCCGGGCTGGACCACAGGCGCCAAATATCGTCCCCCTTCGTCAGTGACAAACTCGAGGATTGCTCCGGTTGCGGAGTTCTTAATGGCGACATTCGCACCGGGAAGTACTGCGCCGGTCGTGTCATTGATTGTTCCTTGAACGCTGGCTCCAATTGTTTGGCCATAAGACATGCCCGCAAGCAGCATGAGTAAAACGCACATAACAATGCACGGCCGCATTGGGTTTTCCTCCCGTTGTTTGGTGGTTTGGCTTGCAGTCTAATAAGCCACAAAAAGGCACAAAAGTCACAAAAAGAATCATCCTTTTGTGACT